>JAOAAJ010000057.1 GCA_026418935.1 Caloramator sp.
ATCCTAGACTTCCACATGCTGAAGGTCCATAAACTCCATTTATATTGCCATAACTATCACAGGTTGGTGCTGCAATAAATGCAATGTCTATTTTTAATTCTCCTGACTCTATTGCTCTTGCCCTTCCACCATGGGTATGCATAATTGCAGGATATTTTAGCATTCCCTTTGATACAGCCTCTGCTACAGGTCCAGACATGTAGTTGGCATAAAGTCCTGTAACTACTCCATTTGAAATATGCTCAACAAGTGGGGCATGAACCGGAAATATAGAACTTGCTGCCACCTTTATATCCTTTATACCTAGTTTTGCCACTTCCTCTAATACCATATTAAGTACATAATCACCATTTCTTAAATGATGATGAAAGGATATTGTCATTCCATCTTTTATTTCACATTTTAATAATGCTTCTCTTATGTTTTCAACTATTTTATTCTCAAATGGAGAAACGGATTTTACATCAACTGACCTTTTTGTTTTAATTCCAAGGTTATTAAATGCACCTTTAAAGCCTTCAACCTTTCCATAGCCTTCTATGTAATCTGGCAATACTCTGCCTAAAACATTTTCCATAAAATCACTCCCTTATAAGACCTGCAAGTTTCGCCTTATGTAGTATTGTCTCTGCCCTTTGTATTATTGGAGCATCAACCATCTTTCCATCAAGTGAAAATACTCCTTTACCTTCCTTTAATGCAACCTCTTTAGCTGCAAGAACCCTTCTTGCATATTCTATTTCTTCTCTAGATGGTGAAAACACATCATGTATATAATCTATTTGTCTTGGATTTATTGCAGTTTTACCTGTCATACCAATTGATTTTGCCCTTTTGGTATCTTCAATTAATCCTTCTATATCATTAACATCAGCAAAAGGAGTATCAATTGCATCTATTTTATATGCTTTGCATATTGATGCAACTCTATTTCTTGCATAGAATATCTCTTCACCTTCTCTAGTTCTCTTTATGCCCATATCTGCAGTTAAATCCTCTGCTCCTAAAAGAACAGCAATATTTCTTTTTGATGCTAATATGGTTTCTCTTATATTTTCAAGCCCAATAGCTGTCTCAACTAGTGGTATTATTTTAATTGAACCTAGTTTAAACCCTTCTTCTCTTTCAATAATTGAAAGCATTTCATCTATTTCCTCAATATCCTCTTCTGTGGCCTTTGGAACTAATATAGCATCAGGTTTTACCCTTGCTATAACATTTATGTCATCGTATCCATAGTCGCCTTTAATTGAATTAATTCTAACTACAACTTCACAACCACTAAAATTTAAATTTGATATGGCATTTCTAACCAAAACCCTTGCTGCATCCTTTTCATCTAAAGAAACTGCATCCTCTAAATCTAAAATTACACTATCTGCTCCTAGAATACCTGCATTTTGAAGCATTCCTGGGTTATTTCCAGGCATAAAAAGCATAGTTCTCCTAAGTTTCATATTAAACACCTCTTTACATCGCTCTTCTTATTGCTGTTTCAACTCTTGCCTTTATAGTATAATCTAAGGCTCCTTTATCCTTTGCAATAAGCTTCACATTTTCAACTTCTAGTTCCTTTAGTGTTTCTTCTATTACTTGTCTTATTCTTTTGCCGAATTGCTTTATCACAATGCTTTCAAGTTCAATTTCTATTCCATCTTCATTTGGAAAAACCATTATAAATATATCACTTGATTCAAGACTACCTGCCTTTGCTGGATTTGTAATCTTCATAAAATCACCTACTTTAATGAATTTTTATATTCTTCCTGTCCTATACTGTAATAATTGTTGCCATTTGAATCAATAACAACAATTAATGGTAAGTCCTCAACATAAAGTCTTCTTATTGCTTCTGCTCCTAAATCCTCATAGGCTATAAGTTCAGATGATTTTACACACTTAGCAGTTAGAGCCGCAGCTCCTCCTATTGCTGCAAAATAAATTGCTTTGTTTTTTTTCATTGACTCTACTACCTCATCACTTCGTTTACCCTTTCCAATCATGCCCTTTAGGCCTTTATCTAAAAGCTTTGGAGTATATGGATCCATTCTATAGCTAGTTGTTGGTCCTGCTGAACCTATGGGCATACCCTCCTTAGCAGGTGTTGGACCAACATAGTAAATAATCTGGTTTTCTATATCAAATGGCAAATCTTCTCCTTTTTCTAGCAATTCCACAAGTCTTTTATGAGCCGCATCCCTTGCTGTATAAATATATCCTGTTAAAAGGACACTGTCTCCAGCCTTTAGTTCCTCAACCTTTTCTATTGTTAATGGTGTTGTTATTCTTTTTTGCATGATATACCTCCTAAATTATAGCCTCTTTGTGTCTTGTTGCATGGCAATTTATATTAACTGCAACAGGGAGGCCAGCAATATGGGTTGCAAACACCTCTATATTAACTCCAAGGCATGTTGTAAGCCCTCCAAATCCCTGTGGACCAATTCCTAGTTTATTGATTTCATCTAGAAGTTCCTCTTCAAGCTTTGCGTAAAATGGATTTTCATTTCTCTTATCAATTTTTCTAAGAAGTGCTTTTTTAGCAAGATAAGCTGACTTTTCAAAAGTTCCACCTATTCCAACACCAACTATAATAGGCGGACATGGATTTGGACCTGCCTCTTTAACTGTTTCTAAAACAAATCTTTTTACTCCTTCAACTCCATCAGCAGGTTTTAACATTTTTAATTTACTCATATTTTCGCTACCAAATCCCTTTGGAGCCACAGTTATTTTTATCTTATCTCCTGGTACAATTTGATAGTGAATTATGGCAGGGGTATTATCCTTTGTGTTAATTCTATCTAGTGGGTCCCTTACAACAGATTTTCTTAAATATCCTTCTGTATATCCCTGTCTTACTCCTTCGTTTATTGCATCTTCTAAATTACCACCTGTTATATGTACATCTTGACCTATCTCTAAAAATACCACTGCCATTCCTGTATCTTGGCACATAGGCATTTTTTCATTTTCAGCAATTTTACTGTTTTCAATTAGTATATCTAAAATTTCTTTGCCTAATTTTGAAGTTTCTTTTTCTTTATATTCATTAAATCTGTTTTTAATATCTTCGCTTAAATAATAGTTGGCATCCATACATAGCTGTTTTATTGTTTCAGTTATTTGATTTACATGTATCTCTCTCATTTTAAATCCTCCCAATAGTTTTTAGGGATATTAGGTTAATAGATTTAGATTGTAAAAACGCCATTAGAAGATTACAGAGGTAATTTAAAAACTTCTGCAATCGTTTATGGCGTTTTTATTTTATCTAGTTTTTTGATTAGTTATTATTTAGTTATTGCTGCTTCTCTTTTTTGGTTTATTCTTTCTCTAACCTTTGCTAGAGTTATTACTCTATTCATTTCGTTGTAAACTATCATGAATCCTTCGTCTACACCCATACCTGGTTTTGCTAAACATTGGTCAGCACCACAAGCTATTGCAATATTTGTACATACTTGTGCTGAACGGTCTGTTTCATTACATGTTCCACCACAATATGCTCCAATGCCATGTTTTTTACAATATAGAATTGATTCAACTATATTGTTTATTCCACCTAAGTCAGGTGTCTTTATTTGAATCATATCTGCAGCTTCTTCGTCAACAAATAACTTAATATCTTCCCAAGTATTACACCATTCATCTGCTACTATTTCAACACCTATATTTCTCTTCTTTAATTCTTGTCTTAGTTCCTTTAATGCCTTAAGTTGTCCTTCTCTATTTTCAACGTCCATTGGTCCTTCTATTCTTAATTTGAATGGTGCTGCAATCTTTTCAAGTTCTCCAAGATATTCTGCCATCTTTTGTGTGTCGTTATTGAAGGCAATACCTATTGTACCATATACGTCTATGTGTAGAACTGGAGCATATCCTTCTTCTGCTCTTAAGTGTTTTATTCTATCCCTTAGCCAAGCTACATATTCCTTAAGAAGTTCTCCATTTCTTCCAAGTTTTTCATCAACATTGTTTATAAGTCCGTGTGGAAGAACATCTGCTCCCTTTATAATCATCTTATCTACATTATTGTATCTGTCATCACCTGATTGAGTGAATATTGGAACCCTCTTAATTTCTCCCTTGATGTTATATTCTTCCTTTATAACTTCTGCCATTGTAAGCTTTCTAACCTTTGATACTGCATCAAGTATTGCTTGTGTTACACCATATCTTATTGCTGTATGAAGTCTCTTTCCATCAACTTCCATTGAGTCTATTTCTTCTGCAAGTTCTTTAAATCTTGTTACTTCTCTTCCTATTAGCTTTGGAGCTATTTCCTTTTCAATAACTGGTATAAAATCTTCTGCTAAGAATAGTGGGTCTCTTCCACCTGCACCTGAATATTGAACAGCTGCACAGTCACCGTATGCGATTTGACCATCCTCAAGAATTAGCATTACTGATATTGATTCTCCCGCTTGTCTTATCTTCTTAAATCCTTCTGTTACTGGTTCTCCAACATAAGTAAATCCATCGTGCTTTGCACCCTTTTTAATTGCCCTTTGGTCATCGAAGAAAAATCCTGTTCTACCTGCTGAACAAATTACATCTATTATTCTCATGTTAATCTCCCCCTAATTATCTCATATTTTCTGGTCTTCCAACTAATACACCTTTTCCTACTGCAAATATATCATCAACTGCCATTTGGAAGCTTACTGGTCTTCCTTCGTACTTTGCTCTTTCTTCAAGAAGTTGTCTATTAAAGTCCTTTATTTCCATTGTAAATGGTATATTACCGAATTCTAAGAATCTTACTGCACCATTGTTATCTCTTGCTGGTATTATTTGACCTGCATTATACTTGCTTGGTGCAAATGGTATATCTAATACTCCTGCCTCAAAGGCCTTAACTGTACCTACTGCCAAGTCACCATTTCCAAGTTCAAATACCTTGTCAAGTATACACTTAGTTTCTGCCTTTATAAGTTCTATTTCTGCCTTTAATTCCTTTGATTCTGGAAGTCTTTGACCTCTTAATAGGTTTAATGTTTGCTTTGTAGCCTTAATTCCTGCTGCATTTGCTTCCTTAGTTGGGATACCAACAGCCTCATGTGGAGTCTTAACTATAACCTTTGTTGCTCCTGCAAGTGCTGCTGTAGCTGAACCCCAAGAAATTACTCCAAATGCCTTTGACTCATCGTGTGGGAATCCACCCATCCATTGATGGAATACTGTTGTTAGGTAAACATCATATCCATACATTTTGAAGTATTCTTCTGCTTGTTCAACAAGTGCTCTTATTGCTGCAACGTCTTGTATTAAGTTACCACATTGTCCATATCCAAGTGTTAGGTTCTTAACACCTTGTTCTGCTGCAAGAAGTCCTTCTATTATAGCAACAGCATTTGATATACTTGGTGGAACTAAAGTTCCTGTTAGTGGACCAAATGGTTCACGGTTTAGCTCTATTCCCATTTCTTCATACATACCAACTAATCTATCACAGTATTGCCAGTCTCTTATTGTTTTTTCAACTGAGACACTCTTTGCATATGGTATGTTGTAGGAGATTCCTCCTCCTTCATTTGAAGTCCAACCTGATGCATGTATTATTTCTGAAAGTAGTCTTGCATCAGGTGTACCATGTCTTGCTTGAAGTGGTAGATCTACCGCTTCATAAACCTTTCTACAGCCTTCTATACCGTAGTTAACTGCTGGGAATCCATTTAACATCGAACGTCCAGCCTTCTTACTCTCTTCTATACCAACTTCACATTCATTGTATCTATTTTGTCTTGTATAGCTGTCTATTGTTGATGGAAGAAGATCTGCTTCACCTTCATTTTGTAGATATCTTAATAGGTTTATATGGTCTTCTACTAATGCAACACCTGCTCTTGGTTGTGCTAAAGTAATTCCATTTTCCTTTGCATATCTTAACTTTTTACTAAAATGCTTGTGATCTGGAACCTTATTTAAATATTCTGCTGCTTCTTCTAAGTTAAGATTAGCACCAGTTGGCCATTGTCTTAAAACTTCTTCTCTTTGTTTAAAAAACTCATCATGTGTAAGCTTTTTATTTCTTAGTTCCATAAGTTTTCCTCCTTAAGCCCTTACAATATATTTTTTCATTATTCTAACTGCCATATCTGGATATTCTTCTGCTAAAAGCCCCATAGCAGATAATATGTAGGTTTTATCAACTAAGATAACTGGATTAGTTGGTTTTAGATAATTTGGACTCTCCATTGAGAAAAGCCCTGCCTTTAAAATCTTCTCTGGGTTTCTGCTGTGTACTAACACTCCACCTGTTCCTATTAAATACTTTACATTTAATAGGTCTTTACCAACCTGTGAATATATAATTCCCATTGGAGTATATACACTTTCTACTGTACCTACATGTCTTTCCATCGCAATTTCAGTTGCTACCATACCAAGTGCTTCATCAAACTCATATTCCTCTTCAGTCCGTGGAATTATATTCACATTTTGTTGTAAGAACTTACATCTTTCCTCTACATCATATGGTGTATTAGGTGCAAACTTTTTTATTCTTCTTGTTCCAGAAGCTTCAAACAAGGATACAGCACTTACCCTCATTCCAAGGTCACCTTCAACAGTTCTCTTAGCATAGGGTTCCTGAAGTCCCCTTAATGTAACACCCGGCTTTGATGGGTCTCCCTTTGCTATTGAGTGAACATCTGTTGTGGCACCACCTATATCAACTATTACAAGTTCACCTATTCCTTCTTCCTTATCACTACCATCTGCTAATATCTTTGCTGCCTTAAGTACTGCTGCTGGTGTCGGCATTAATATTCCATTAATAAAGTTTTCAGCATTTTTCATACCCTTTGCTTCTACTATCTTCTGCATAAAGATGCTTCTTATTACTTCTCTTGCAGGTTCAACATTTATTGTATTTAACTTTGGCATTACATTTTCAGTAATTTTATAAAAAAGACCAGCATTATTAAATATTTCTTCTATCTCATCATTTGCATTTTTATTACCTGCAACAACTATTGGAACATCCTTTATGTGTTCTGCCAAAAGTTTTGCGTTATGAATTATACAGTCCTTATTGCCTCCATCTGTTCCACCTGCAAGTAGAATTATGTCTGGTTTTTTTGATTTTATTTCTTCTATTTCGTGTTTATTTAATTCATAGCTATAAACTCCAAGTATTCTTGCCCCTGCACCAAGAGCAGCTCTCTTTGCAGCCTCTGCTGTAAGTTCAGGTACAAGCCCAATTGCAACCATCTTAAGCCCACCTGCTGCACTTGAACAAGCAAGCTTCTTGACAAAGTTAACTTCTCTCTCACCTATATTTTTCATTAACTTTTCATAGGCCTTGTTAAAACCTATCATAATATCGGTATTTACTGTTGTTAAATCCTTTGCTGTTGCAAGTATCTCTTCACTTTCAATATCAACAGCAGTAAGCTTGGTATATGTGCTACCAAAGTCAATTAATAAAATAGCATCCATATAATCACCTTCAAATTATTCTTCTAACCCCAAATCCTTTTTAAGATCCTTAATTGATAGCTTTATGTCTGTTCCTGGTGGATATGCTCTATTAAAGCCCATATCTAAAAATCTCTTTTCAACTTCCTTCCAGTCTTGCTTTCCTACAACAAGATTTCCACCAACATAAAGAATTATGTCCTTAAGCCCTGCTTCATTGCATTTTTCTCTAAAACCTCTACAGTCAATTTCTCCATGTCCATAAAGTGATGAAACTAAGATTGCATCTGCATTAGTTTCAATTGCAGCATTTATAAAGTCTTCCTGTGGGCTTAAAACTCCTATGTTTACTACGTTAAAGCCCTCTTCCTTTAATGCGTGTTCAATGATTTTGTTACCTACAGCATGGCAGTCAGCACCAATTACTCCTATTACTACAGTCTTTCCATTTTGCATAAAAATCCTCCCTCATTCTTTATATTTTTTTAAGTTCTACCATCTTTGAAATAACAGCCTTTACGCTGCCTTGATCTAAGTTATAATCAAAACTTATAATCTCCCTCTTATCTCCTACAATTGCCTTTACCTCTTTACGTCTTCCTGGGGAAACTATTACTACATCAGATGTGTTTATTACATTTTTAATTTCATTTAGTTCTCGGCTGGTTGTGGCAATAATATCAACATCAAGCCCCGCTGACTGCAAAGCACTTTGGACCTTGAACTGAAATTCATTTGATATGCATACAAGTCCAAATTTCGTGTCCTTTGGATATTTTGCAATTTTTACAATAGTCTCAAGGCAAGGTGTTATTGCAACTCCCAAAACCTCTTTATTTAAATCTGATGTCAAATCCTTAACCTCATTTACATGATTGAATGTAGCTATTATAACCTGTGCTCCATTTAATATTTGCTGTACATCTTCATTTCTTTCTTCTAAATCCTTTGTTGTTAGTGGAATTATGTTAAGTCCTGTTGCCTTTGAAAGCTGCTTTGCAAAATCCTTAGCCTGTTCAATGTTGCACTCAACAAATATAGCACTTATATTTTTTAGTATATCCTGTTTCTCCTTTACTCTATTTACAACAAGTGCAATAAACTCATCGTAGGATAGTCCCATTTCGAGGGACTCCTCAAGTGCTATATCTATGATTTTTAAAAGCTTATCATTTATACTATGTCTTTTCCAAGTTTTAGCTTCTTCTGCTACAAAGGTTCCTTTTCCTTGATAAGAAACTATAACTCCCTCTTGTTCAAGAAGCTTGTATGCTGAACTTATTGTATTTCTACTTGTATTTAATATTGATGCCAATTCCCTCTCGGTTGGCATCTTGGTACCAACCTTTAGAGTGCCATTTTTAATCTGTTCCATTATTTGATTTTTAACCTGTATATATAGTGGAATTCCACTCTTTTTATCTATTACTATATTCATTTAAAACACCTCTTGATGTACTTGGATTATTGGATTAATCCATTAGGTCCATTTTTATTTTAACATGTAACAATTATTTTAACTAACTTAATTTTCTGTCAAATTTTAATGTATTTTGGCAAATATATAGTTTATACTCAATTAAATATATTTTTTATCGTTTTTATCTTATTTTTATACCAATTTATATTAATTAGTACAAAAAGAGCTGTATCTTTTATACCGCTTTAGATACAGCCCTTTTAATTCCTTCTATTCTTTTGCTTCTTTCCCTTATTTCCTTTTCAAGCTTTTCTTCTTCTATTAAACACTCTCTTATAAATTCCTCTTTAGGAACTGTTGTAATATTAATATCGATATTGTTTTTTGAATAATATTGTCCTATTATATTAATCCTTATTGGCATACTATCTACCAATATTAATATATTTTTCTCCCACACCCTCTTTAATTCCTTGTACTCATCCTTAATTAACTCAACACTATTAAAATCTTCCCCTATATGTCGACATATTGTGTCAATCAATAAAGTATAATAAAAAAGTCCATTTAGTGCCTTTGGTACAGATATTTTTAATATTTCTCTATGAAGAATAATCCTTCTTTCGCTTTGGTTTAAATCACTAAATTCCACATCCCCAAAACCAACAATAATTTTATCCTTTTTAGACCCTAAAAATTGATAATTCATTATGTCTATCACGAACTCCTGACCATAAAATAGACTCTTTTTATTTGTAACCTTAGCCTTCAAAATAACACCCCCTATTTAAACAATAGAACAATTATATCAGCTTACATAACTAAATTCAAATGTAATTCTTTCTATTAACGTAAACTTTAACATAAATTCAATTGCAATTTTATCTTTAATATTCCGTCATAATATTATCCCCTCCCCCCTAAATTAATTTTCAATTTATTTTAACCCCACATTTTATGTGTAATTTTAGAATAATCAGCCTTAAGACATTGAGTATGGATTCAAAGCCTAAATATTACTACCCATTATCCGTTATACAGTAGACTATTAAATAAATTTAAAGTATATAATTGAAATATTTAAATTAATTTTATTGCATATTTCATAATTTTTTGTATATAATTGAGGTATAATTAATATTTTAAAAGGGGGATTGGTAAAATGAAAAAAGCGTCATTGGCTAAGAAAGTATTATACGCTCTTATTTTAGGACTAATATTTGGTATTTTAGCCAACAGTTTTTTCCCAGCGGCTGTTAACTCAACACTTTCAAAATGGGTTTTGGTTCCTGTAGGTAATATTTTCTTAAGAGGAATTAAGTTAATTGTTGTACCATTAGTATTATTCTCAATTATTGTAGGTACTGCAAGCCTTGGTGATATTAGAAAACTTGGAAGAATTGGTGGTAAAATAATAATATATTACTTAGCTACAACTGCTTTGGCTGTTACAATTGCCCTAATACTTGCCCACATAACTAACCCAGGTGTTGGACTCAATCTTACTTCATCAACTGAATTTAAAGCGACTCAACCTCCATTTATAATGGATATATTTGTTAATATGATTCCTACAAATCCATTCGACTCTTTAGTAAAGGGCGAAATGCTTCAAATAATTGTATTTTCAATTTTATTTGGCATATGCATAACACTTGTTGGTGAAAAGGCTAAGGGACTTTTAAATTTAATTGAACAGGCAAATGAAGTTTGTCTAAAGCTTATAGGTGTTGTTATGTTATTTGCTCCATTTGGTGTTTTTGCACTTATATCTAATGTAATTATGTCACAGGGTGTAAAGGTTCTATTACCTCTATTAAAATATGGCTTAACTGTACTATTTGCACTCCTAATCCAACTAATAATTGTGTATGGTTTACTTTTAAAGGTATTAGGTAGAGTAAATCCAATTAATTTCTTTAAAAAGTTCTGGACTGTAATGGTTGTTGCATTTAGTACATCAAGTAGTAACGCAACTATTCCTGTAAACTTAAAAACCTGTGAAGAAAAACTTGGAATACCTGAATCAATTGCAAGCTTCACAATACCACTTGGTGCAACTATAAATATGGACGGTACTGCAATTATGCAGGGTGTTGCAACAATATTTATAGCTCAATTATTTGGTAAAAATCTAACTATGACTCAACTTATTATTGTAGTTTTAACTGCCACTCTTGCATCAATAGGAACTGCTGGTGTTCCAGGTGCTGGAATAGTAATGCTTACTATGGTTCTACAGCAGGTAGGATTGCCAGTTGAAGGTATTGCATTAATTCTTCCAATAGACAGAATACTTGATATGTGCAGAACTGTAGTAAATGTAACTGGTGATGCTGTTGGAACAACAATAGTCGCAAATTCTGAGAAGGAGTTAAATATAAATACTTATAATAGTTTAAATGTATGATTAAATATTGTTTAAATAATAAGTGCCATAAACATTGTTTGTTTATGGCACTTTTATTATTTAAGTACTAATTTATTATATTTTCAGTGTATGTTATTAGTTATGAATATATATCAGAAAACTCAACCTCTATCTTTTCTACATTCATATTATGTTCAAATACCTCTCTCTCATCCACTGTATCGATTGTTTTTATTGGAATTGAAAAACTAAATGTACTCCCTTCTCCAACTACGCTATCAACCTCAACATATCCACCATGAAGCTCTGTTAAGCTCTTTACAAGGGATAGTCCTATTCCACTTCCACATTTCATACAATTATTTTCAATCTGCTTATATCTATCAAAGATAGTCTCTATCTTTTCCCTTGGTATACCACAACCAGTATCTTTTACGCTTATCTTTACATAATCATTTATAGTCTTTACATCAACAAATATATTTCCTCCCTGTGGTGTAAATTTTATAGCATTTGATAATAGGTTAAGAACTATTCTTTCAATTTTATCTGGATCACAGGCAACAATCACTTCCTCTTCTTCTGTATCAAATACAACGTCTATTCCTTGAGTATTTGCATAATCAACTACTGACTGTACAATATTTTCAACAATATTAACTATGTTATAGTTATTTAAATTTAAATTTAAAAAGCCTGCATCTATCTTTGTTGCATCTATTAGGTTATTAATAAGCCTTAAGAGCCTTAAACAATTCTGTTTCATTATCTGCATATACTTATTTGTTGCACCATCTTTATTAACATAAATATTTAACATCTGCATTGAGGCTAATATAACATTAAGTGGTGTTCTTAACTCGTGGGCTAAATTTGCATAAAACTCCGACCGGTTCTTTTCGCTACTATAGAGATTATCTATAATTGATTTCATATCATCTGCCACACTTTTATTTAAACTGCTAAATAGTAAACATAGACATAAGTTTTTATTAAAATATGATAGTGGATGAAATAAAAGAGTTGCCTCTTCTACACTTGAACTTTTGAGACTTACTTTTGTGTATGATGGAATTCTTTTATTTATTGAATTATAAAAAGTTTTATTTAATTCATTAATATCTTCATTTTTTACTAAGTTTAAAATATTTTTATATGTAATATCACAGCCAACTATATTTGTAAGCGAACTATTAGATAAAACTACTTGCCCATTATTATCCAATAATATTAAAGGTAAATGGATATTATCTAATGCTGATTTTATAGATTCTACCTGACTTAAAGAAAAACTATTATTATTTTTTCTGTGATTATAATTTAAATACAGAAGAGCTGGAAATGCCAAATTTAAAACTATCAAATCGTACCTTAAACCTGTTTGAAGTGTATTTATAACAATATATAAAGAAAAAACAACAGCATTAATTACAAGATATATAGAACTAAAAAAGTAAATCAAAAGAACATAAAACATATTTAAAAGATAAGTAAATACTTCCATTTTAACTTCCCAACCTATTTTTGTTAAAAATAAAACAATTATTAAATTCACTAAAGGTTTGAGCAAATTTTCTAATTTATTTACCTTATTTTTCATACCCAGCAATAAACTTTCCACATAAATCCCCCCATATTTACTATATTATACATAAAATCAAAAATTCCTTCTTTTTAATATAAAAATTAAAATATTTAAATACAATAATAAAAGGAGATTTATGTTGTAAAAAAAGCATAAGAGGATTTATCCTCTTATGCTACCTGTGTACCCTGTTTAAATTTTTCTATCCTTTGTGAAATTTTCTCTAATCTATACTTTAGTATTATTGATATTATGATAGATGCAATCATAAACGCTATTAAAACCACTATATCTCCTTTTAACACACCGTAATCTATTCCAGATATTATTTCTCTTAATGCAGATGTAGCATAGGTCATTGGAAGGTAAGGGTTTATTTTTACAAAGAAGTTAGGAACAAGTTCAAGTGGGAATGTTCCTGCACAGGAAGTAAGTTGTAGCATTAAAAGTACAAGTGATAAAAACCTTCCTGCATCTCCAAAAATCATTATCAAAGCTTCTATTACAGATATAAATACAAAGGATAATAGTATATTAAATCCATAGAATAGAGCTAAACTCTTAACATCAAGGTTTAAAACGTGTATTAATATAAAGCTTGATGCTACTGCTTGTAATATTCCAAGGAATGCAAAGGTAATAAACTTACCAAATATTATTGAAGCAGCGTGTCCTTTGAATTCCTCATCAACTTCACCAGAAACTATGAAGAACATTATTAGTGCTCCTACCCAAAGTGATAATGGGATAAAATATGGAGCAAAACCTGTACCATAGTCAGGAACGTGATTAATTGGCTGCTCATTTAGCATTACTGGTTCTGACATAAACTTTGACATATCTTCTGATGAGAACTTTAATTTATTATTTATCTTATCATATCCTTCTGTTAATCCATCCTTTAATCCTAAAGTTCCATCAGATAGTTTATTTAATCCATCATTTAATCTTAATGAACCATCATATAACTTTTCTGTTCCTTCCTTTAATGATACTAAACCATCATTCAACTTTGATGAACCATCATAAAGTTTTGCTGCTCCATCCTTTAATGAAGCTGTACCATTTTTTAGCTCTAATGAACCTAAATATAGTTTATTTAGTCCTAAACTTAACTCTCCTGTTTTGCCTTCAGCTAAACTTAATCCATCTCTTATTTTTTCTGCTCCAAGTTTTAACTCTACAACTCCATTTGAAAGCTTATTAACTCCTTCATTTGATGAAAGCTGTGACACTTGACCTAATCCAGTTTTTAAAGCTGTCGCACCATTTTTGGCTTCATTTAAACCACCAAGTAGTGCGTTAAGTCCTTCAGATGAATTTTTACTTGCTTCTGCAAACTTTTGAGTTCCTTCTGCTACTTGTTTTGTTCCATCTTTTAAAGTTGATGTTGCCTGTACTAATGTATTTACTGCAGCAGCTGATTCCTTAAGAGGTTTAGATAGATTTGCCTTAAGGTTCTTTTGTTGAATTGCTGATAATACTAATTTAGCTTCATCTATTCTTCCTGCATCTAAAAGTGCTTTTGCTGAATCTACTGCATTTGATACATCATCTATTCCCTGTGCTGCACTATTTAATTTTGTGGCCATATCCATTGCACTTACTTCATCATTTAATTTTTTCGCACCCTCTGCTACTTGCTTTGCACCATATACCAATTTAGATACATCTGTCTGACTTCCTTCAATTTGTGACTTAAATTGTGAAACCCTATTAACTATTTCACTTAATCCACCTTCAAGTTTTGTTGAACCTTCATATAACATTTGAATTCCTGATTTCGCGTTTAAAAGATTTGGTGCAAATACTGACATACCTTGAACTATCTTATCAAGTCCCTCTACTAAACTTGTCTGTCCTGTTCTTAATGCACTTAATCCATCCTTTAAGCTTTTTGAACCGTCGCTTGCTGTTTTTAATCCATCTGAAAGCAACACTGAACCACTATTTAATTTTTCTGCTCCATTATTTAAATTACCTAAGCCATCCTTCAACTGTTTTGAACCATCATTTAGCTTAGCTGCACCATCATTTGCTGTTCTCAATCCATTTGAAAGTTCCTTTGAACCGTCCCTTAATTTAACCGCTCCATCATAAAGCTCAATACTTCCATCCTTTGCCTCTAAAAGTCCATCCTTTACCTCATAAAGGCTATCAATTACAACCTTTGATGCTTCTTCTGTAATAGATTTAGCAATTTCATCCTTTAGTTCAAGCATTACTCTTGAGGATACCTGTGCTGCTAAAAAGTTTTTCTTTTCATTTGGTATATAGATAAGCTCTGCCTTATCTATTTTACCCTCTGATGCATCGGTTATCCTCTTTGAAAAATCCTCTGGGATTATAACAGCTGAATAATATCCTTTATTATTTAGTCCATCCATTGCTCTGTTATAATCTACAAATTCCCATTTTATTTTTGTATTATCCTTTAGTTCATCCACTATATCATTTCCGTAATTTACACCTTCTCCATCCTTTAGGCTTCCCTTATCTAAATTCACAACTGCAACTGGCATCTTATCAAGCTTGCTGTAGGGATCCCAGAAGGCATACAAATATAAAAAGCTATAAAGTAGTGGCATCAAGGATACAACAATTACTGCTACTCGATTAAATCTGTTTGTAAATAAATTTTTTAAATCTTTTTTGGCAATTTTAAATGCTCTCATTGCTTCACCTCCCTATTTATAATGGTTAGTATAATAATACTACTTTTATACTGACCAGTCAATACATTTTTGTACTGATTAGTTTAAAATTCTGTGTATTTTTTGTTAAAACATATATTTACATATGTCGTAAATTTTTCTATATGAAAGTGGAGCCAAAAAAAACCCATGAAAGGATTTCAAATAGTTCTTTCTTA
>JAOAAJ010000070.1 GCA_026418935.1 Caloramator sp.
TTTTAATGGTCTACTTAGTATAAGGTTATCCCTTTCAAGAAAATATAAAAAATTTTTATCCCTCTCAATAAGTTTATAAAAATTTTCAATAAAGCTTATATAATCAATTCCACCAAAATCTCCTTCACCATAATATGTTAAAACATATTGTATATTATCGTGTCTCCTTTCTAATTCGTATAGTATTTCTATATAGTTCATATAACACATATCCAAAAAGAGTAAATCCAATCTTTTTCTACAGTCTAAAAGAGCTTTATTTATGCTATAGCACATATCCTCTATAGGCATAACATAAGGAACATCAAATGTTAAATCAGTAATTCCTCCAACAAAGGAAAAACCATGGGAGGCAATAACAAGAACATTATATTTTGCACTACAGCCATTTAATCCCCAACATATAAAATCATATAGCTCCTTAGGGTTTGCCATATTTCTTTTGCCTAAATCAAAATGCTCTATATTTCCATCCTTTATATGATACCTTTTTACACCAGTCCATTTATCCTTTGAATAGGATATATTTTCAAAGGGTCTTATCACCTTAACAAATTCTCTATCCTCTCTTCCAACCTCAACAAATAGATCAACATCCTTACATTTAAATTGCAAAAGTTTTTCTAATGAACTATATATTTCAGGTTCAATGTCGTTATTCCCATCTAAATAAAATAGAACACAAAGACTCTTCATATACATTCCTCAAGCATGCTTTATTTTATTATATGTTTTATATATAAAAAAGCTTATATAAACTCAATACAAAATGCTATTACTCATTATAGATATAACAAATGAATATAATAGTACGAGAAAAAATCTTAAAGGAGGTTCTTATGGCACTATCTCCATCAGAATTTATAGTTAATCAGTCACCACAGCCATTAAAAATTGTACTTGGTAAAGTTTCAACATTAAATCTTACCTTTTCTAATACAAGCCTTATAGATAGAGGCTACAACCTATACTTTGAACTTACAATTCCAGATGGTTTTTCTTATGAGTCAAGTAGCATCTCTCCTACAGAAATTGTTAATAATTTAGATGGTACAAGTACAATAAAGTGGGTTAATGTTAAAGACCTTGCTCCTAATGAAATAAACTATACAGTATCTGTTCAAATAAAATCCGATGAATACTTTAGAAATACTCTACTTCCTGTTCCCTTTGATATACCTATACCGAATCTAAACCTAACTGCAAAAGTAGATACTCTCCCAAGAGGAAACTTTGACATAGGCAATGTAGAAATTATAAAAAATGTTTCAAATAATGTAATTCCATTAAGATACAATTTAATTAAAAGAGGTCCTGGTAAAATGCCAAAGGGTGCAGGAATAATTCCATCACAAAGTCCACTTTGGCCCTTTACATACACACTAATACTCGATAACAATACTCGTGAATCATCGGATATAACATTGATTGATAACCTACCAAACGGGATTAGATATCTAAATAATATTTCAGCCGCTGGTCCTGATGCATCAAATTTTTTAAACCCAACTGTAACTACTCCAACACCTTCTCCAAACTGTAAGAACTATACAGTAATAAATTGGGGAAATAAAACGTTATCTGCTGGAAGTACAAATACAATAAACTTTGATGTGGCAATTTGGGATAATTATTCTGCTTTATGTGTTGAAAATTCAGGAAGTAAAATACCCCATAATACACCATTAGTAAATACCGCAATACTTGATGGACTATCTGGTCCTATAACTGCAAACCTAACTACTATTGCAAAGGACATAACAATAGATAAAACAATTATAGATACATATATGACTGATGTAGGCCTTACAAATTCATATAAACTATTTTATAGAGTAAATCAATATGATAATGTAAATAATGTTGTAATTGAAGATATAATACCTGATGGTATGGAATATGTTTTGGGTTCTGCAACTCCTTCACCTTCATCTATCTTAGTAAATCCAAATGGAACAACTAAACTTACCTGGAATTTAGGAACTCTTCTTGCTGGTACAACAGGTACAATAACATTCCAAACACTAACCAAATCAAGCTATATAGATAGCAATCCTGTAGCATCAAACGACAGCCTAACAAATAGTTCAAACGTAAATGGAATAAATGCAAATACACTTTGGCAAACGCCTGATAATTCATCTGTAACACAATATATCAAAAAACCTTATATTAAAAAACAAATACTTGGATACTACTATAAAGATGGCACACCAAAATCTTATTCTGTTGCCTCTCCAGGAGATTTAGTTGAATTTTATGTAGAGTATAATGCCACAATTTTAAATGCAACACAATTTAATATTGAAATAGACGACTATTTGCCTTATAATATGGGACCATTGCCACCTTCACCTATTGCCTATGGTGGAAATCTTCCAGGACCATTTACACCCTATACTGTGTCTCCAAATGGATTTAGATGGGCTTTGGGAAATTTACCCGCTAATACACTATGGACTGCAACCTTCAAAGTCCCTGTTTTAAATATTCCTACTAATGCTGTTAAAAACAATATTATAAAGCTTGCAGGTAGAAATAGTTTAGGATTATCCTACAGCGATAGAGACCAAGTTTTAGTTAAATTTGGAACACCAAATATTGAATTCTATAAATCTGTTACAGGTCCTAATGTAAATGCAATTAAGTCTGGAGAAGTTTATACCTATACAATAACAATAAAAAATACTCAAACTTTAGATAACTTAACAACCGATGCCTTTATGATGACTTTGACGGACGTAATACCTGATGGACTTGTATATAATGGAAGCTATACTATAACAGGAACAGGAATTTATGACCCTCCAAGCTTTGCAGGTCAAAATATAACAATGCTTATAAAAAAACTTGCCCCTGGTGATAGTTTAACCTTTAGCTATGATGTATTAGTTACAAACTCTGTTGTAAGCGGCCAAGTTTATATAAATAAAGCCACTCTTACAAGACCTTATTCGCAAATGGATATGTCCTATCAATATGAAGGTGACCCCTTTGAAGACTCTACAATACTAAAAACTGAAAGGCTAAAAATAGTTAAAACCATATCCCCTGCCTACGTTAAAATTGGTGATATTGCAACCTATATGCTTGAAGTGACTATTCCAAAAGGAACTATTGCATACAATGTAAAGGTTACAGACACTTATAAAACTCCTGAGCAAACCTATATAGGAAATGCAACACTAAATGGAAACCCAATATCTCCAGCGGTTACACCACCAAACGTAGTTTTCCCAACAATACCAATAGTGGATGCTACACAAAATGAAGTTAAACTACTTTATTCATTTGATATTAGAGTCCTATCTGCTTCCCATACTCCTCCATTTAGTGAAAACCAAGCTAATACCGCAAAGGTTGAATGGGAAATAGACAGCTTGGGAACTCCTGCAATACCTGAGTCAACAACTAAAAATTTAGTAGTTAGAACTCCAAATATAATTGCAACAAAGGAACAGAGAAACTATACACTAAATGGAACCTTTAGAACTACTGATTTAAGCTTTAACGTAGGAAATATTATAGAATATAGAATTACTGTAACAAACAATGGGCTTGAAACAGCATACAACACAGTTGTTACAGATGTATTAAATCCTCTTTTAAACTTTGTAGCAGGAAGCTTTAACGCAACTTTAGGTACTCCATCCTATTCAATGGGAACAATAAATTGGACTATACCTGAACTTCCCTTTGGCCAGTCTGCAACTTTAACTTTTAGAGTTGAAACTCTACCAGGCTTTGCTGCAAACTCATCAACTCCTAATAAAGCAACATTTATATATAATACCAATAACAATGGTTTTGGTGTCGAATATAATGGAAATTCAAATACTGTTAACCTTATTGCTCCAAATTTAACTTTAGTAAAATCTGCATCGCTTCTTCAGGCAGAAATAGGAGATGATATTGAGTACACCTTAACTGTTACAATACCTTATGGAGTATATGTATATTCCCTTATAGCAAGAGATACACTGCCAACTGGGCAGATTTATATAGGGCCTGCAACAAGACAACAGGATGAAGGTCCTATTACACCTATAACTGCTTCTGTTGTAGGCCAAGTAGTAACCTTCCCAACAGAACCAGACCTATACTCCTATCCTAATGCAATAACAATTAAATATAGATTCACTGCAAGAGTAATAAGTGGAAACCATACTCCACCATTTACCCAAACACAACAAAATCAATCAAGAATAGACTGGGCACTTGTATCTGGAGGGGCTTTAACAAAAAACAGAACATCTAATTTGAATATAACTGTTAGAACACCCAACATTGTAATTACAAAAGAACAAAAGAACTTTACACAGGGAGGAAGCTATACACAAAATGAAATAGCTGCAAATCCAGATGATATAATTTACTATAGAATAACAATAAATTCAAACGGTGCATCACCAGCTTATAATATAAACCTTACTGATGCATTAGATTCCAATTTACAGTTTATTTCAATTATTGGAGCATCCGCAGGCACTCCGTCCTACTCTGCAGGTCCACCAGAGACAATAACTTGGAATATACCCGTTTTAAATAATGGCTCTAATGCCACACTTGAATTCTCTGTTAAAATTAAAGCACCAATTGCAGCATCAAGTTCAATTACAAACAAATCAACTTCAGCCTATGATTCAAACGATGTAAATCCAGTAACCTATACTGCAGATTCAAACACAACTAAAATAAATATACCTGCACTTACAATTACAAAGGAGGCAATTCCAAATCCTGCAAAGATAGGTGATGAAGTAACCTACACTATAACCATACCAATACCACAAAATATAGTTGCCTATAATTTAACATTAACAGATGTATTCTGTATAAAACAGGAGTATGTCTTAGATAGCTTTACAAGAAATACTATTCCTGTTACCCCAACAGTTGTAGGAAATACAATAACCTATCAAGAGACAGCACCCGTATATGGTCCAACAACACTCATATATACCTTTAAAACTATTGTTAGAGATGGAAAGACAACATCACCTTATACAGAAATGCAAAGAAATAATGTATCAATAAAGTGGAACCTAACAGAAGGTGGCCAATCGGCACCAATTGTTTCAACCTTTGTGGATGTTGAAATTAGAAGCCCTCATATAAAGATTGAAAAGTGGCAAAAGAACGTAACAAAGGGCGGAGATTTTACTAAAAATCCTCTACTTGATGTTGAATCAGGTGATGAAATTCACTATAGGATAACAATTACAAACGACGGGCTATCTGATGCATTTAATATAGTAACAACAGATAACCTCTCAAATTATCTAACATTTTCATCAGTTGTTTCACCTGCACCAACAGGTACTGTAAATCATCCAACTCCTCCAACACCCGATGGTACAGTCACTTGGACAGAATCAACTTTAAATGTTGGTGAAACAAAAACACTTATATTCTCCTGCATAGTAAATTCTAACCCTACTCCAGGTGAAGCTGTTGAAAACTATGCAGAGAGCCTATATGATACAAATACAGTAAATCCAAAAACTTTAGGCCCTGCTTTATCAAATACAGTAACCCTTAACTACGCTTACCCTGAAATAATAAAATCAATAGATAAAGAAGCTGCACTTGTTGGAGAAGAGGTTATATATACAATAAATATAAATATTCCACTTGGGATTAAGGTATATGATGTAACTATAAATGATATACTACCATCAGAGCAGAGCTATGTTCCCTTTACTCTAACTAAAAATGGTATAAATATTGGTGCTGCAACTTTAACCTTCCCAATTGAAGGCGAAATAGATGCATCAATAGCAGAAGTTAATATTGAATACAAGTTTAGAGCAAAAATAAATAGTATATCAACACCTCCTCAGCAAGGACAAATAAATACTGCTACACTTGATTGGAAATATACCCCACTTGGTCCAAGTGGCCCTCAACAAACAGCAAATTCAACTATTTATATATCAAATGCAAACCTAATATTAACAAAATCCCAAAAGAACTCAATGACAAGTCCATTTACAACTGATGATATAAAAGTTAATGTTGGAGATTTAATATATTATGAACTAAAGGTTTACAATCCAAACAACTATGCACTTGTTGATGTAGTTGCAACTGAAATATTTGAAGAACTATTGTCATTCATTGAAATTATTTCAATAGATACAGGAACATTAACTATAGAATCTGGTAACTTAACTTGGACTATACCAATAATTCCTGCAAGTACTGAATATAAAGCCGTAGTTGCCCTATCTGTTAATGCAGGTGGGCTCACAGGGCAGAGGATTCCAAATAAATTTAGTGTAACCTTTGGTATTGAAGGTGCAACACCACTTGTTTACTACGGTCCAAAAACATCAAATACAGTTTATGCTGTTTTTGGTGAACTTTCCGTTTTAAAATATGCTTCAAGTGACAGTTTTAAAGTTGGAGATATAATAACCTACTTTATCGAAATAACAGTACCCTTTGGAACAAAGGCTAAAAATATAATTGTTAAGGATACACTCCCTTCTAAACAGATTTATTTAGGACCTACAAGTTATAACTCAACAATGTTACACCCACTGTTTTCTAATGGTGACATCGTATTTACTATTCCACTTGTTGATGCAACATTAGAGGAGAAGAAAATAACAATAACATTCCTTGCAAGGGTAATTGATGGTAATAACGAAGAACCATATATCGAAATTCAAAGAAATATTGTTAAAGTAACAAGTGAAATAGACGAAGAAGGAACATTTGGACCTGAAATCGAAAAATATGTAGATGTTGAAATAACAAGACCATTTGTATTTGTTGCAAAAGAACAAAGAAATATAACACAAGAAACCACCTATACAACAGAAATGATATCTGTTTTGGCAGATGATACTTTAGAATTTAGATTGACTGTCCACAACTTTGGTTCATCAACTGCCTATAACACTATAATTGAAGATTATATATCACCTTATTTAGAATATACAGGTTATTATGAAACAACTATTGGAGCAGTAAATTACTCCTCTCTTTTGAGAAAAATAGAATGGGTAATTGATGAACTTGAACCCAGTAAAGTTTATTTTCTAATATTTAGAGTAAAAGTAGTCGGTGGTATTCCTGCTGGTGGATTCTCTAAAAATAAAGGACGTTATATTTACTCTACAAACAATACAACACCAATAACCTATCCTAAGGAGAATACAAACGAGGTTATTCAAAAATTCCCTGATATTGAAATAAGCAAAGTTGCAAATATATACTATACTACAATTGGAAGTATAATTAGATATACTGTAACCTTCAAGCTACCAAAAGGAACAAGCATAGTAAATGGACAGTTTACCGATATACTTCCTATAGGTCAAACCTACGTTGGAAATGCAACATTAATGGGGCATCCTATACAACCTGTTTTAGTTGAAGCACAAAAGGTTGTATTCCCTGTTGTTCCCTATGCCTATGCAGAAGAGGATGAATACTTTAACTATGCCTTTGATGTTTTGATAAGTTCTGCTGTTCCTAATCCTATAACTTTAATTGACACACAGCTAAATTGTTCCTATGGAGTATGGTATTTAGCACCTGAAGAGATAGGACCTGGAATACAGACGTGTAGAAATATTTATGTAACTGATTCTGAAATAAATTTATTAAAAGAACAGAGAAATAAAACAAAGGAAGGAGAATTTACAACTAATGATATTATAGGTTCTCTTGGACAACTTGTTGAATATAGAATTTCTATAACAAATAGCGGACCACGTCCAATTTATGAAGTAAAAATAAAGGATGTATTAAGCGATGACCTAAGATTTATTGAGGTTGTATATTCTGAAGGAACAGTAACCCATACAGGAGAAACAAGCAATGGAACAGTGGATATCTATATTGACAGTATAGATGTTGAAGAAACAAAGACCTTTATATTCAAAGTTAAAATATTAAGACGTTCTAAAGGAACTATAAAAAATAATGCTAACTTGACCTTTAAGTTATCTCCTGAATCTGAAACTATATTTGAAGGAATTAAATCAAATACAACCACAATAAACAATCAAGGTTCAGGAAGCCGTGGAGTATCAGTTAAAAAGATATTAGAATTAAATAACATAGATTAACCATATATCCCCTAAACATTACACTTTTATGTTTAGGGGATTTTCTTTAATTATCTACCTAATAAGCTTAATAAAAATATCTACACATATAACCTAAATTTAACCTCAGCTTAAACCTGTTTTATTTTAATATAAATAAAATAAAATTAAAGAATTTATTTTATAGGATGTGAGGTTATGTTGTCTGCAACCCATAAATTAATAGGCAAGTCTATATTAAATAATATCAAGCAATATCATAATATACCAATAAACGAAGAAGGTTTTTTAAGTGGTTGTTTAAAACCTGATTATTCTCTCCCCTTCTTTTTCATACCCCATTATAAGGAAAAATCCTTCAATTTTATAATTGAGATGATAACAGAACTTATAAATTATAATTTTTCTAATAACAAAAATACAAAAAACTTTTATATTAAGCTTGGTATTGTTACACACTTCTTATGTGACTACTTCTGTCATGCTCATAACAATAAAAAATTAGATAATATGTTTTTACATCTAAAATACGAACGGGCCCTCCACAACCTTTTTGAGGAACTATCTATTGATAAAATATCCGTATATTATTCTCAAAATCATAACTCCCTCAAAGTTTACTCCCTTGACAGTCTCATTGATTTTATAAACGATATGCATCAAAAATATATTTCAACACCCCCATCAATGGAAAAGGACATATACTATGCACTTGAAATATCAAATAATGCAGTAGATTTCATAATAAGCTGTATTAAAAACTGCCATAAATATAATGTAGCATAAAAAAAATATATGATATATAATATAATTGAAATAAGTCTATAGGGGGTAAACTTATGAAGAAAGTAGCTATTGTATTTAATGGCGGTACTATTTCAATGAAGGTAGACCCAAAACTACAGGCTGCTGTACCAAGCTTAAGTTCTGAAGAAATAATGGCAATGGTAACAGGAGTAGAAGGGTTTGCCTCAATTGAAAGTTTTACTTTTTCAAAACTTCCAGGACCACATATGACTCCTGAAAAAATGCTTGAACTATCAAGATACATAAAGGCTATACTTGATAGAGAGGATATATCAGGTGTTGTAGTAACACACGGTACAGATTCACTTGAGGAAACTGCATACTTTTTAGATCTAACTATAAATTCGCAAAAACCTATAATTGTAACAGGAGCTATGCGTAATAGTTCTGAACTTGGATATGATGGACCTGCAAACCTTGCAGCATCAATTTGTACAGCAATTTCAGAAGAGGCAAAGGGAAGAGGCGTTCTTGTATGTTTCAACGATGAACTCTTCTGTGCAAGTGAAGTCACTAAGAGAAATTCTATGAGTTTAAATGCATTTCAATCTCCTTTATTTGGCCCAATAGGTATTATTGATAGCAATAAGGTTATCTTCTATCGTGACAGCATTAGAAAGCAACATATCGAAATAGATAATATTAATGCAAATGTCCAGCTCATCAAATGCGTAACAGGTATGGATTCCACTTTAATAGATTACTGTATTGAAAAGGGAATAGATGGATTTGTAATAGAAGGAATGGGAAGAGGAAATGTTCCACCTAATATGGTACCTGGAATTAAAAAGGCTATAGAGTCTAATATTCCTGTTGTTGTGGTTTCAAGATGTTTCGAGGGACGTGTTCTTGATAGTTACGGATATCCTGGTGGAGGACGCGACCTTAGAAATTTAGGTGTGATATTTGGAGATACTCTACCAGGTCAAAAAGCAAGAATAAAGCTTATTGTTGCCTTAAGCAAAACAAGAGATTTAAATGAGATAAAGAAGATATTTGAAATGGAGTTATATAATTAAAAAAGTGCCATAATTGGCACTTTTTTAATATGCTCTTCCCCAGTAAACCATATGCTTTGCTGGTTTACCACAACATACGCACTTGTCACTTAGAGTTTCCTGCTCAAATGGGATACATCTTGAAGTTGCACCTGTTTCTTCCTTTATCTTATCTTCACATTCTCTATCTCCACACCACATAGCCTTTATAAATCCTGGCTTGTTTTCAACTATATCCTTAAATTCATCCATATTTGTTGCTACATATGTATGTTCATCTCTGTTCTTTCTTGCCATTTCAAGCATATTGTTATGAATATCATCAAGAAGCTTTAATACTTCTTGTTCTAAGCTATCCATTGAAACTGCAATCTTTTCCATAGTATCACGTCTAACAAGAACAACTTGGTTCTTTTCTATATCCTTAGGTCCTATCTCAAGTCTTACTGGAACACCCTTCATTTCATACTCTGCAAATTTCCATCCTGGCATCTTATCTGAATCATCAAGTTTTACTCTTGCTACCTTTGAAAGTCTTTCCTTAAGTTCATTTGCCTTATCAAGTACGCCTTCCTTATGTTGTGCAATTGGAACTATAACAACCTGAATTGGAGCTATTCTTGGAGGAAGCTTTAGTCCGTTATCATCACCGTGAACCATTATAACTGCTCCAATTAATCTTGTTGTAACTCCCCAAGATGTTTCATATACATACTGTAATTGTCCATTCTTATCAAGGTATCTTATGTTAAATGCCTTTGCAAAGTTATCTCCAAAGAAGTGTGAAGTTCCTGTTTGAAGAGCCTTTCCATCGTGCATTAAACTCTCAATTGTATAGGTTGCTCTGGCTCCTGCAAACTTTTCCTTCTCTGTTTTTCTTCCCTTTATAACTGGTATTGCTAAAACCTCTTCGCAGTGCTTTGCATATATATTTAGCATTCTAATTGTTTCTTCTTCTGCCTCTTCTGCTGTTGCATGGATTGTATGTCCTTCTTGCCATAAAAATTCAGTTGTTCTTAAGAAAGGTCTTGTAGTCTTTTCCCATCTTACAACAGAACACCATTGATTATATAACTTTGGAAGGTCCTTGTAGGATTGAACTATCTTTGAAAAATGCTCGCAGAATAGAGTTTCAGATGTTGGTCTTACACAAAGTCTTTCTGTAAGTTCTTCACTTCCTCCGTGTGTTACCCAAGCAACCTCAGGTGCAAAGCCTTCAACGTGTTCTGCTTCTTTTCTTAATAGGCTCTCAGGTATGAATAGAGGCATATATACATTTTCGTGTCCTGTTTCTTTAAATCTTCTATCTAAATCCTTTTGTATGTTTTCCCATATTGCATATCCATATGGTCTTATAATCATACATCCCTTTACACTTGAATAATCGATAAGTTCAGCCTTCTTAACAATATCCGTATACCATTGTGCAAAATCTTCATCCATTGAAGTTATTGCTTCAACAAGCTTCTTGTCCTTTTCCTTTGCCATTTTATCTCCTCCTTATTTTTATGTATTGGCTAATTTTCTTATAAAAGTACACTTTTACAATTTTTTATACAGTAAAAGTTGAATATATTAGTTTTTAAATTTACTTTTCATAATAAAAAAACCTCGCATCCCTAAAAGGGACCGAGGCATTATTTCGGCGGTACCACCCTAATTAATATGCAAAATGCATATTCTCTCAAATTGATAACGGAAAAAACCGCTGCAGCCTACTGAAGTTCGGTGCAGAACTCAGAGGTGGGTTCAAAATCAGTCCTTTAGGAATTCGCACCAACCATTCCCTCTCTGAAAAGGAGCTAACTTTTACTATTCCTCATCATAGTCTTTAATATTCAATTTCTATATTATCTTATTTTATCATATTTTTATCTATTTGCAACAGCTTCTTTAAGTATCCTTACATATTTCACTTAAATCTATTAACTTGATTTTTTCATCCACTTGGGCTATTTTTACTAATTCTTGGTCAAATCCAGATTTTGAAAATAAATAATAATATTTATTATTAAAATCCCCTTCTACCTTTGTTGATTTTTCCTTAAGTTTTTCTAATTCTTTTCTTGATACCTTAGAATTTTTCCACTTGCACTCACCAAATATTACATTATCTTTATTATCAAATGCAACTATATCTATTTCATCAGTTTTATTCCACCATCTTCCTATTTTAATAAAATTAAACGGTAAGTTATTTAATCTATTTTGTTTCTTTAAATAAGAAATACAAACATTTTCAAATTCAAAAGAAACATATTCATTAATAAATGGATTTACAGCCATATCATAAACTATATCAATATTATATTCCTCTAACTCAGAAATGTTAGGAAAAACAAACCTATAATAGAATTTAAAATAATTATCTTTTATCTTATATAATCCATTTTGAACATTAATAGTCTTTTTAATTCCATGGGTAATCGGAAACTCCTTTTCAATAATACCCAATTCCATTAAGTTTTTTAAATACACAGTGATTTTATTTTTATCAATTCCTGTCTTCGTATATATGTCATTTAACTTTGTATTACCCATTGCAATTGCTTCAATTAAAGTGTTATATGTCGATATCTCTCTTAACTCTTGTTTTAATAAAAAATCTACTTCACTATATAAAATACTTCCCTTTGTTAATATATATTTTTTTATATTTTCTTCTAAACTTAAATCATAATTAAATTGTTTTAAATAATGTGGTATTCCTCCTAATATTGAATATATAAATATTTTTTCTTCATTACTTTTATCTTTAAAAAAATTACATGCAGTATAAAAATCAAGTTGTTCTAACTTTAAAATACCAGTTGCTCTACCATATAGGGGATTCTTCTCAGACAATATATGTTTCTCCATAAAACTCATTGATGAACCGCAAAGTACAATCATAATATTTTCATCCTTTAACACACTATCCCACAACTCTTGAAGAATAGATGGAATAGAATTGTTTCCATTTACCATATAAGGAAATTCGTCTATTATTAATAGTTTTTTATTTAAAAAGGGTAAGTCTTTAACAAATTTAAAAGCATCCTCCCAACTATTAAAAACCTTTAAATACTCTTTCATAGGAGTATTATTTAACATCTTTTTAGAAAACAGTCTTAGTTGCTCACTATCAACAGTTTCTCTGCAAACATAAAAAACATGTTGTATGTCTTTTGAAAAATATCTTAAAAGTTCAGTTTTTCCTATTCTTCTTCTACCATATAAAACCACAAATTCTGCATTATTAGAATAAAATCTTTCTTTAAAAAATTTAAGTTCATTTTCTCTACCATAAAACATATTATCACCTTCAAATCTAAATTATAATAATTATGATTATACAAATTATAATTATTATAATTATAATTATAATAATTATTGATTTATTTTCAAGTTATTATTCATATTATTTATTTTCTATAGTATTATAGTTATGAGGTGGTTTTATGCTTATTGCAGTTGTTGATGGACAAGGTGCAGGAATTGGGCAAACAATAATAAAAAGACTTAAAAAAGAATTTCCAGATAGAATAAAAATAACTGCATTGGGATTAAATAAAATAGCATTGAAAAATATGCTTAAATCTGGTGCAGATGAAGGTATAATAGGAAGTAGGAATATAAGTGATTATATAACCAATAATGATATAAGTTTTATAATTGGGCCTATTGGAATACTTTGTGCTGGTGGAATAGGCGGTGAAGTTACCTCTACAGTTTCAAAGGCAGTATTCAACTCCCCCGCAGTAAAATTAATTATTCCTCTCCAAAAACACGGTATATACATACCTAACACCCAAGACCTATCCATAAAGGAATTCATTGAAATATTTATAGAAAAAATAAGGGAGCAGATTTAGCTCCCTTATTTTTATACAAGATTGTACCTCTCAATCATTTTAACAACAAATGGAATTACAATAAGATGTATAACAATTCCCCAAATACATTTTACAAAGGATGCTGTTATGAACATATTTAGAACATACTTCTTACCCATTGTAGTTAAAAGAATATAATTAGCAGCACCTGAAACTAATCTTCCAAAAATCATTGCAACTATTAAAGATACAAATAAATTCATTTTTCTTCTCTTATATAAATATCCCGATATAAATCCATAGGTTGCAAGCTCAAAAGCCATAGCAACAGCAACAGGATATATAGGAGGCATACCTGTTAATACTGAACTTAAAAATGGAGTTACAAATCCAATAAGTACACCATACTTTTCTCCTAATACAAATCCACAAAGCAGAACTGGTATGTGCATTGGCAAAAACACATTACCTGGTAAGCCACTCATATGAAATATGCTTGGTATAAGAAGACCAAGTGCTAAAAATAAAGATGCAAGTACTATTTTTTTTGTTTTTGTCATAAAAAATCCTCCTTTAATTTTTAATAAGTTATAATTGATATAGCTGCCACTAAAAAATAAAAAAGGTAGAGCAAAACGCCCTACCTTCGTGGTAAGCAAATGTTATTAATAAAGGAATTATAATGAAGCCTTCGTGACTTCCTCTATATTATAATATATATTCCACGCCATTTCAATATTAGAACTCACAGTTTCCTGGTGTTCTTGGGAATGGTATTACATCTCTTATGTTGCCCATACCTGTTAGGTACATTATCATTCTTTCAAATCCAAGACCATAACCTGCGTGCTTAGTTTCTCCATACTTTCTAAGCTCTAAATACCACCAGTAATCCTCTTTTCTCATACCAAGTTCTTCTATTCTTCTAACTAAAACATCATATCTTTCTTCTCTTTGGCTACCACCAATTATCTCTCCAACCCCTGGAACTAAAAGGTCCGCAGCAGCAACTGTCTTACCATCATCGTTTAGTCTCATATAGAAGGCCTTTATGTCCTTTGGATAGTTAGTTACAAATACAGGCTTTTTAAATATCTCTTCTGTTAGATATCTTTCGTGTTCTGTTTGAAGATCGCAACCCCATTCAACAGGATATTGGAACTCTTTTCCTGATTTCTTTAAAAGTTCAATAGCCTCTGTATATGTTATTCTTGCAAATTCTGAATTTAAAACATTGTTTAATCTATCAAATAGTGTATTATCTATGAAGTTATTGAAAAACTCCATTTCTTCAGGTGCATTTTCAAGTACATAGCTTATTATATATTTAACCATATCCTCTGCAGTATCCATATAATCATTTAAATCTGCAAAGGCCATTTCAGGCTCTATCATCCAGAACTCAGAAGCGTGTCTTGCAGTATTTGAATTTTCAGCTCTAAATGTAGGTCCAAATGTATAAACCTTTTTATATGCAAGAGCAAATATTTCAGCCTCAAGCTGACCACTAACTGTAAGATTTGCTTCTCTTCCAAAGAAGTCCTCTGAAAAATCTATGCTTCCATCTTCTTTCTTTGGTATGTTGTGTAAATCCAGAGTTGTTACTCTAAACATTTCACCAGCACCTTCACAGTCGCTTCCTGTGATTATAGGTGTGTTTACATAAACAAATCCTCTTTCTTGGAAGAACTTGTGTATTGCAAAGGCTGCAACAGAACGAACTCTAAATACAGCAGAGAAAGTATTACTTCTTGGTCTTAGGTGTGCTATTGTTCTTAAATACTCAAATGTATGTCTCTTCTTTTGAAGTGGATAGTCTGAATTTGACATACCTTCTATTATTATATTTGTTGCGTGAACCTCAAAGGGTTGTTTTGCCCCTGGAGTTTCAACTAACTTTCCTTCTACTGTTATGGATGAACTTATTGGAAGTTTCTCAACTTCCTTGAAATTTGCAAGCTTTTCATCAAAAACTACCTGAAGATTTTTAAAAAAAGTACCATCATTTAATTCAATAAACCCAAAAGCCTTTGAAGATCTAATAGTTCTAACCCAACCAGATATTCTTACATCTTGATTTAAATACTTACCAGTCTCTCTGTAGAGCTGCTTTACTTCTACCGTTTGCATAAGCAACCTCCTTTTTTTGTTTTTATATTTGTTATAAAATTACCCATAATTTTTTACAATATAAAAGCTCTTCATCCCATAATGGGACGAAGAGCATAGTCCTCGCGGTACCACCCAAATTGCCTAAAAGGCCACCTCTTTGTGGATATAACGCTCCACCCACGTCTTAGTCTACTCTCACAGGATTTCGGTAAGAGACTCCAGGATGTTCTTCAGCTTAAATCCAGTACCAGTCTTCCACCACCACTGGCTCGCTTTAACCTTCTTTTAAGCCTACTCTTCCCTTCACTGTCTTTGACATTTTATTATAAAAATTATATTACTAATAATTTCATTTGTCAATCTATTATAACCTCATCATAAAGTTTAGGTATTTCAACTTTACATTGAACAAACCTTTCAAGTTCCTCTTTAAAATTCTTTGATGCATCCTCTTCACCGTGGGTTATAAATATTTTCTTACCTACACCATTTTTAATGTTTTTTACCCAATTCAATAATCCTCCTAAATCAGCATGTCCTGATAGTGAAGGAATACTGTATATATTAGCATTAACAACCATCTCTTCTCCAAATATCTTCACCTTCTTTTCACCATCTAAAATCCTTCTACCTAATGTTCCCTCTGCCTGATATCCAACAAAAATAATAGATGTATTCTTCTTCCATATATTATGTTTTAAGTGATGCTTTATTCTTCCTGCTTCACACATACCGCTTGCAGAAATTATAACTACCCCCTGCTTTTCATTTAATGCTTGTGACTCCTCAGGCGTTTGAACTATATGAAGGTTATCAAAGTGAAGAACATCTATATCCTTTGATAATAAGTTTAATGCCTCTTCATCGTAACACTCCTTATGTTTTTCAAATATTTCAAGTGTCTCTCTTGCAAGAGGACTATCAAGATAAAACTCAATATTTTTTAGTTCTTCTCTTTTTTCAATATCAATGTATTGGTTTAAAATATATAAAACCTCCTGTGTTCTTCCAACTGAAAAGGCAGGTATTATTACGTTACCCCCTGTTTTAACAGTATTTATTATTATATCATATAGAGATTTTACCTCTTCTGCCCTTGATTGGTGAAACCTATTTCCATAGGTTGATTCAATTATAAGGTAATCTGTGTAATCTATATACTCATAGTTTTTAATAATTGGAATGTTAAAGTTACCTAAATCCCCACTAAAGGTTATTATGTTTTCCCTTTTATTTTCTTTTATTTTTAAAACAATTATTGAAGAACCCAAAAGGTGTCCCGCATCTTTAAACATAAACTCTATATTTTTATCAATTGTAATCCATTTATCATATGATGCCCTGTAAAGATAATCATTAACTAAAAGTGCATCTTGAGCTGTATATAGAGGTTCAACTGGCTCAAGCCCCTTTCTTAATCTCTTTTTAGTCCTCCATTTTGCTTCAAATTCCTGAATATGTCCACTATCTTTAAGCATTATACTGACTAAATCACAGGTTGCAGACGTCGCATATACAGTACCCTTAAATCCTTGCTTATAGAGCATAGGAATCCTTCCTGAATGGTCTATATGGGCGTGGGTTAATATCACAAAATCAATATCCTTTGGATTAAAACAAAAGGGCTCATAGTTTAAATCAAATACGCTTCCTTGGAACATTCCACAGTCAACTAAAAACTTTCTCTTATTTGTTTCGATTAGATAACATGAACCAGTAACTTGTCCTGCTGCACCACAAAATTTAATCTTCATATAAAACCCCCCTTTTAATTATTATACCATATATTTTTGTAATTTTCTTTCAATTGACTAATTAAGTCGAATCTGATACAATTTTGTTAAAATTAAAAATTGGAGGTGTGGTATGAGTCAATTGTTATCAAACATCATCAACACGACAAATAACATTCTATGGTCTTATATTATAATCGCTCTATTAATTGCAGCAGGACTTTATTTTTCCTTCAAAACAAAATTTGTTCAGCTAAGATATTTTAAAGAAATGTTTAAACTCCTTACAGAAGGAACAGGTAGTGCAAAAGGGACAAACCATATATCATCCTTCCAAGCCTTCTGTATAAGTACAGCATCCCGTGTTGGAACAGGAAACCTTGCAGGTGTTGCAACTGCAATAACTGTTGGAGGACCTGGTGCTGTATTTTGGATGTGGGTTATCGCACTAATTGGTGGTGCATCAAGCTTTGTTGAAAGTACACTTGCTCAAGTGTACAAGATAAAAGATGGTGAAAACTATCGTGGAGGCCCTGCCTACTATATGGAGAGAGCCTTAGGAAAAAGATGGATGGGAATATTATTCTCAATCCTTATAACTATATGTTTTGGACTTGTATTTAATTCAGTTCAAGCAAATACAATTTCTCAAGCGTTCCAAAAGGCTTTTGGAGTTCAAACCTATATAACAGGTGCTATAATTGCTTTTATAACAGCCCTTATTATATTTGGTGGAGTTAAGAGAATTGCTAAAACAGCAGAAGCAATCGTTCCAATTATGGCAATAGCTTATGTTACTGTTGCACTATTTATAGTTTTGAAAAATATAACATTAATACCTTCAGTATTTAAGATGATTTTTGAAGGTGCCTTCGGAGTAAAACAAGCAGTTGGTGGCGGTATAGGTGCTGCAATAATGATGGGTGTAAAGAGAGGTCTTTTCTCAAACGAAGCTGGTATGGGAAGTGCACCAAATGCAGCAGCAACAGCCCATACATCACACCCTGCAAAACAAGGACTTATTCAAACACTTAGCGTATTTACAGATACACTATTAATTTGTAGTGCAACTGCATTTATAGTTCTGACTTCAGGTGAATTTACTAATCCAAAAATAACAGGCATTCAACTTACACAAAATGCCCTTGTTCACCACGTTGGCTCTTGGGGAAGCATATTTATAGCAATATGTATATTCCTATTTGCCTACAGTTCAGTTATAGGAAACTACTACTATGGTGAAACAAACATTGAGTTTATTAAGCCAAGTAAAACATATTTAACTATCTATAGACTACTTGTTGTAGCAATGGTTATGTGGGGCTCAATTGCTTCACTTCAAATAGTTTGGGACTTAGCAGACCTATTTATGGGACTTATGGCTATACTAAATATAATTGCAATACTTCTTCTTGGAAATGTTGCCTTTAAGGTTTTAAAGGACTATGAAAAGCAAAAACAAGAGGGATTTGATCCAAAATTTAAAGCAAGAAATATAGAGGGTCTAAAGAACGCAGACTGCTGGGAAGAGTAATATAAAAGGCTTGGTTTTTAACCAAGCCTTTTATTATATACCTGCTATCTTCTTTATTTCACTCTTTATGTTGTCTGACTTTGGTCCAAATATAGCTTGGATACCATCACCAACTTCAACTACTCCTGCAGCACCAAGTTGCTTTAATCTATCCTTGTTTACCTTCTTAGGATCAACTACGTTTACTCTAAGTCTTGTTATACAAGCATCAAGATACTTGATGTTTTCCTTTCCACCTAAAGCTTCTAAAATGTTTGCTGCAAGTGTTGAATTTGTAGCTGCAGCTTCTGAGCCTGCTTCAACTTCGTCATCTTCTCTACCTGGAGTCTTTAGATTAAATGTTCTAATTGCAAATCTAAATCCAAAGTAGTAGATTACTGAGAATGCTAAACCTACTGGTATTACAAGCCACCAAGCTGTTCTATTTGGTATTATACCAAATAGTATGAAGTCTATTATACCACCTGAGAATGTCATACCTATCTTAACATTTAGTATGTGCATTAGCATAAATGAAAGACCTGCAAATACACAGTGTACAGCATATAACGCTGGTGCTACAAATAGGAATGTAAATTCAATTGGTTCTGTTATACCTGTTAAGAATGAAGTAAGTGCTGCTGATGCCATTATACCTGCAACAACCTTTTTCTTTTCTGGTCTTGCTTCATGGTACATAGCAAGAGCTGCCGCTGGAAGACCAAACATCATGAATGGGAACTTACCAGTCATAAATGTACCTGCTGTAAATGGAACTCCATCCTTAAGTTGTGCAAAGAATATTGTTTGGTCACCATTTACAAGTTGTCCAGCCTTTGTTGTATACTCACCAAATTGATACCAGAATGGGTTATAGAATATATGATGTAATCCAAATGGAATAAGTGCTCTTTCTATAACACCAAATATAAATGCTGCTAAAGTCTTATTTGCATCAATCATTGAGCTTGAGAATGTATTAAGTCCGTGTTGTATTGGAGGCCATACAACAACCATTATAAGTCCTAATATTATTGATACAGCCGCTGTTACAATTGGAACGAATCTCTTTCCTGCAAAGAATCCTAAGAATGGTGGTAGTTCAATTGTATAGTACTTTTCATATAAAGCGTAAGCCACAAGACCCACTATAATACCACCAAATACACCTGTTTGAAGTGTTGGAATACCAAGTACATTTGCATAAGCTGGGCTCTTTCCTATGTGTGCTGGTGTTACACCTGCTACTATTCCCATAGTAACATTCATTATTAGGAAACCAACTATTGCTGCAAGCCCTGCAACACCTTCTCCTCCCGCAAGACCTACCGCAACACCTACTGCGAATATAAGTGGAAGATTACCAAATATAATTCCTCCTGATTGCTCCATAACTCTTGCAACCGCTTGTACGCTTGCTGAATTAAATGCAGGAGCCTTATCTAAGAATGCTGGGTTTTGGAACATGTTACCTAATGCAAGTAGTATACCTGCTGCTGGAAGTAGAGCAACTGGTAGCATTAGGGCTTTACCTACTTTTTGTAGGACACCAAATGCTTTTTTTGTTGACATAAACTTTCCCCTCCTAATGAGTTTTTATATATTTTTATATATAGAATAAAATATTAAAGGCATGAGTAAAGGTACAATAAATTAGGCACCCAAATGGATGAACCTAATTTTCCATACCTTTTACTCATGCCTGATCGAATCAGTAACACGTAAAAGTATTTAATGTTCAATTGCAATATTAATTATATCAGCAAGAAATAATTAATGCAATAGCTTTTAAATATTAAATTTTCTAAATATTTTACTTCGTTACATTTGGTAGATTTATACCGTAGAAAATTTCAGTCATTTCCCTCTTTAGCTTATCTGTTATATCCTTCTTTTCTTGTTCGCTTAGTTCGCTCTCTGACTTTTCAAACAGATAATTATCAAGCTTTATATCCCTTACCATCATCTTTGTATGGAATATATTTGATTGATAGATGTTCATATCAATCAAGTTATATCTATCAAGTGTTTCTTGAGCTATATAGTCTTGAATTGATGTTATGTCATGGTCAATATAAAGTTTGTGGCCATGTATGTCTCTTGTAAACCCTCTAACTCTGTAATCTATTGTTATTATATCTGAATCAAAGCTATCTATTAGATAATTTAGTGCCTTAAGTGGAGATATTTGTCCACAAGTTGACACATCAATATCTACTCTAAATGTACTTATCTCATTTTGGGGATGAGTTTCTGGGTACGTATGCACAGTAACATGGCTCTTATCAAGGTGAGCAACAATGTTTTCTCTTGTTGGAGTCAATATACCTCTATTACATGATGGGTCAAGTATATAAAGAGGTACCTCCTCCTCAGAGATAAGCAGTGTAACACTTGCTCCCTGTGGGTCATAGTCCTGCTTTGCAATGTTTAAAACACATGCACCTATCATTTCTGTAACATTTGTTAATATTTTAGTAAGTCTCTCTGAATTGTATTGTTCGTCAATGTATTCAATATACTTTTTTCTGTCCTCTTCTGTCTTAGTGTAGCATACGTCGTAAATGTTGAAACTCAAAGTCTTTGTTAAATTGTTAAATCCATATAGTTTTAGCTTATTCTTTCCTTTTTCCAATTCAACTCCCCATTCCTTTCGATTAATATTTTTCAGTAAAATTATATAATTTTTACGGGGAATGTCAAGAACTTTATACTGACATTATAAGCAATTTTTATGATATTATTTTTCCCTCTTCTATACTTATTATTCTGTCAGAAATAGAATATGAAAAATCCTTATCGTGACTAACAATTAAAACCGCTATATTTTCCCTTTTAAACTCCATTATTATATCAGCTATACTTCTTTTAACCTCATCGTCAACTGCAGATGTCGGCTCATCAAAGCAGATTATTTTTGGAGATAAGATGCACGCACGTGCTATTGCAACCCTCTGCTTTTGTCCTCCAGATAGTTCATAAGGATAGCAGTCCCTTTTATCTGATATATTTAGTTTTTTTAGAAGATTGTTTGCCTTTTCTATAGCAATATCTTTATCTAATTTATAAGCCTTAACAGGTGACAATATAATATTATCTAATACGGTTAAATTCGGGAATAGATTAAAATTTTGAAAAACATATCCTATAGATTGCCTTATCCTTTTTAAGCTTTCACCCTTTGCTATTTCTATATAATTTTCATTTTCTCTGTATAGATATTCTCCATTTATTTTAATACTTCCTCTATCTATAGTTTCAAGCCCATTTATACACCTTAAAAGAGTTGATTTACCTGCACCCGACCTACCAAATATAGAAACAATCTCTCCCTCTTTTAATTCAAAACTAACTTTATCTAAAACCTTCTGTCCTCTAAAGGATTTTATAAGCCCTTCTACATTTAAAATCATATTATCACCTACCTATAGTATTCAAATTTTTCTTCAATATTCTTAAATAGGTTAGTTAAAACATATATAAATCCAGCATAAAATATTGCTACAACTAAAAACGGCAACAATGTTGCATCTCTATTTACTGCAATTTTACCTTCCCTTAATATATCAGAAATTCCTACAACATAAACAAGTGCTGTATCCTTAACTAATGTTATTACTTCATTAGCAAGTGCAGGAAGAATATTTTTAAGCATCTGCGGGAAAATTACATATCTATAAGTTTCAAACCTACTTAACCCAAGTACCTTTGCTGCTTCAAACTGTCCTTTATCAATAGATTGAAGACCTGCTCTAAAAATCTCTGCAAAATATGCAGCATAATTCAATATAAAGGCTATAAAAACAGCAGTATATCTATCAAAGGTTATACCAATTATGGGTAGTCCAAAAAACACAAATATAATCTGAAGAAGAAGAGGTGTCCCCCTCATTATAAAGATATAGAGGGAGACCACCAACTCTACCATCTTTAGCTTTGATAATCTCAATATTGCAACTACAATTCCTAATACAAGTGAAAATATAAGCGTTATAGAAAAAATATAAAATGTTACAAACATTCCACTTTTCATAGATATAAATAAATTAGTAATGTAATCCACAAAATCACCTCTTATTTTTCAAACCAATTATTATATATCTTTTCAAAGGTACCATCCTTCTTCATTTCTTCTAAAGTATTTTCTACTTTAACTTTAAGATCATCTCCCTTTCTAAAGCCTATACCATACTCTTCACTTCCAAAATTCTCTTCAAGTATTCTAAATTTATCTTCTCCTTTAAGCTTTATATAATATCTTGCTAATATTTCATCTACAACAACTGCATCAACTCTTCCACTTTCAAGTTCCATAAGTGCATCATTGTTTGTTTCATAAAGATTAAGTTTTCCGTCTTTAAATCTTGATAGAGTTTCCTTGTCCTTTTCTACTGCCTCTTGGGAACTTGAGTTTAGCTGTGCTGCAACTCTTTTACCATCTAAATCACTCTTCTTATTTATATTTGTATCCTTTAAAACCACTATTACCTGTCTATTTACAAGATATGGTTTTGTAAAATCAACTTTTTCCTTTCTCTCCTCTGTTATCGTGTATCCATTCCAAATTGCGTCTATCTTTTTAGAGTTTAATTCTGATTCCTTCATTGCCCAATCAATAGGTTGAAATTTCACCTCATAACCTAACCTTTTAAAAACTTCCTTGGCTAAGTCAACATCAAACCCTACTATTTCCCCCTTATCATTTTTAAATCCCATAGGTGCAAAGGTATCATCAAGCCCTACTACCACAATTTTACTTGCATTGTTTGAAACTTGAGTTTTAGCACAGGATGCAAGAAACAATGCACTAATTAGAAAAATTAACCCTAAAATGAATTTTTTCATATCATTTTCCTCCTTTTAAAATTAAATGTATTTTTTAGCAGTACTGCTTTTTTACAAAACAAAAAGCTCTCGTCCTCCTCTGAGGACGAAAGCTTGACTCCCGTGGTCCCACCTCAATTCATTAATGTCTCACGACATTAACCTTATTAGGTACTAACATACCCTATCACTGTAACGGGTGAAGGTTCCCGTGGTAGCCTACTTGCCTTCGGTACCAAACTCCGAGATGTGTTCAAAATAGCCCTCATACATCCTCACACCACCCGGATGCTCTCTGAAATGGAAGCTATTTTTACTATTTCTCTTCATCGTCTTTGCTTTATTTATTTATCAATTTATCATATTAAAGTTTTAGTGTCAAGATATTTTTCGTTAAAAAAATAATTTATTTAAAATTCAAAATTATTTTAACATTATTGCTGCATAAATGTTTTTTTTATGTTATAATTAAGTTGGAATGAGGGAATGTGTTACACAAAATCCTCTCAATCATTTTAAGTGAGGTGAATAATATGAACAAAACTGTAAACTTAGATTGGGGGAAACTTGGATTTAGTTACATTAAAACAGACTTCCGTTATGTATCCTATTGGAAGGACGGAAAATGGGACGATGGTAAACTTGTAGAAGACAACAAAGTTACCATCAGCGAAGGCTCAACAGCTCTTCATTATGGTCAACAATGCTTTGAGGGACTTAAAGCATACAGAACAAAGGATGGTAAAATCCAACTATTTAGACCTGACCAAAATGCTAAAAGAATGAATTCAAGCTGCAGACGTCTTATGATGCCAGAAATTCCTGAAGAAAAATTTATAGATGCATGCATTCAAGTAGTAAAAGCAAATGAACATTTTGTTCCACCTTACGGAACAGGTGCTTCACTTTATTTAAGACCATATGTAATAGGTATTGGAGATAACCTTGGTGTAAAACCTGCACCTGAGTATATGTTCTCAGTATTCTGCTGTCCTGTTGGGCCATATTTTAAAGGTGGTATGCAACCTGTTAACTTTACAGTATCTGATTATGATAGAGCTGCACCTTATGGAACAGGTGGTGTAAAGGTTGGTGGAAACTATGCGGCAAGCCTTCTTCCACACGAGCAGGCAGTTAAGAAGGGTTTTGCAGATTGTATATACCTTGACCCTGCAACTCATACAAAGATTGAAGAAGTTGGAGCTGCAAACTTCTTTGGTATTACAAAGGACAATAAGTTTGTAACACCAAAATCTCCATCAATATTACCAAGTATAACTAAATATTCTTTAATGCACATTGCAAAGGAATACCTTGGAATGGAAGTTGAAGAAAGAGACGTATATATAGATAAGCTTGATGAATTTGTTGAAGCTGGTGCTTGTGGTACAGCTGCTGTTATTACTCCAATAGGAGGAATTGAATATAAAGGAAAACTTCATGTATTCTATAGTGAAACTGAAGTTGGTCCAATAACTAAGAAGCTATACAATACACTTGTTGCAATACAACTTGGAGATGAAAAGGCACCTGAAGGATGGATAGTTGAAGTTAAATAATATAAAAAGTAGCAGGAATATATCTGCTACTTTTTATATTATTAGTTATGCAATTATATCTATCAATTTATCCAAACAGTAGTTTTTGATGGTATATTTTTGTAAAGCCAATAGGAGTCTTCTACTTTCATTCTTATACACCCATGAGAAAGCTTTATACCTACTTTAGGTTTTACTTCAGTTATAGCATCTTTTGCAAACAACGTTGAGTGAAATAAATATCCACTGAATATCTTTACCCAATATTTTACTCCAATTTGATATTGAGGGAAATATACCCATTCATTTCTTAATCCATTTAATTGATATGTTCCTGGTATTGTAGGTGTAACATCTCTTCCTGTTGCAACAACAAAATTCTTTTCTAACTTATAATTACCGTATTTATCCTTACTAAATACATAAGTCCTTTGTCTCGCTATATCCACCCATACCAAATATTTTGTTAAAGACTTAAACTTTTTAGTATTTACAAACAATTCAAGCTCATAGTCATTAAGAATATCATTAAGTATTGGACTAGGATTTACCTTAATATATTTTCTTTCAATCCATCCCTTTATTCCATTAGGAAGCTTAACTTTATACCAAGCATCATTACTATCTAATATCCTTACATTTGTTGTTTTTTTAACCTTTGAAATATAATTTTTCTTATTCACACTTTTGTAAATTTTTGTATCACTATTCACCATACCAGTAGGAATAGATGCAACAACCTTTTTCTCAATATCTTTGAAATCTAAAGGTTTTACTTCTACAATACAAGTAGCAATAATATCCCCATCAACAGATTTAGCTATAACCTTTGCTTTTCCAATATTAAGGGCAACAACATTTCCTTCACTATCAACTGTTGCCACCTTTTCATTATCCGACTTCCATTCTACTTTTTTATTTGTTGCATCTTTTGGTTCAACTGAAGCAATTAGTTTATAAGTTTCACCTAATTTTAAGTTTAAATTATTCTTATTTAATATTATCTTATTTACTTTTATAGGCTCTACAACTACTCTACATTCTGCTTTTATATCATTATTTACCTTACATTTTGCTGTTATAACAGCTTTTCCTACTCCTAAAGCAGTTACCTTTCCATTTTCAACTACTGCTATGTTGCTATTACTTGTTTCCCATATCAGCTCTTTATTAGTTGCATCTTCTGGTTCAAATATTACGTTAATCTCAAAGCTCTCACCCACAAATAATATTTTTGAATCTACATCAAATTTTATAGTATTTAACAAAATTTCTTCGTTTTGTGTATTGCTTGTCTGATTTTCATTAGAATCAGCCTTTGCAACTACATATGTATAAGGTATTACAGAAGTAAAACTAAATATAAAAATAAAGATTAGCAATAACTTGGACAATAATTTCTTCATTTTTAACAAAAACCTCCTAAAATCATTTATGTCTTTTAAATGCATATTCTTATAAAAATATAATTATTACCATAAGAAACATAATAAAATTTCTTTTCCCAACTTACCCTTAAAACAAAGCAAAATTTATTTTAAATAATCTTTAATATTAGTACAAGATATTTTTATATAAAAAAATAAAAGAGAGCTATTGCTCTCCTTTTGCTAATATCCTTTTTATCTTATTTTCCCTTATGTCCTTCAAAGTTTTTTCATTATAGGTATTTAAAAGCCTGCTCTTACTCCTATATACCCTTTGAGATGTATATATTCCGTGATGCCCTGAAAAAAGGTAACTTACAATACAAGCAATAAACATAAATACTACACCATTACTTCCAAACATCTCTATACCTAATACAAATGAGGATATTGGTGTGTTAGTTGCACCACAAAATACAGCTATAAGCCCTAACGCTGCTAAAAAAGATGCTGGCATAAGTAATATATTTGATAATACATTTCCTAATGTTGAACCTACAAAGAATATAGGTGTTACCTCTCCTCCTTGGAAACCTGCTCCTAAAGTAACAGATGTAAAGAGCGTTTTTAATATAAAACTATATCTTGAAACTTGTCCTTCAAATGCCTCTTTTATTGTAGGTAACCCGAGTCCTAAATACTCTCTTGTATTAAAAATATATACCAATGCTATAACTACAAACCCACCTATGAAACTTTTTAAAATAGGATTATCTGTAATCTTACTAAATAAGGTTTTTGATACATGCACACCTTCACTAAATATAATACTCATAAGTCCAAATAGTGCAGAAGCTATTATAACCTTTACTACATTTATAGGTGTTACACTTGGTACAGATAATATATGATAGTGAGCATGCGTTGCTCCAACTAAAGTTGCAACGTAATCACCAACAAATGCTGAGATAAAGCAGGGAATTAGTGCTTCATAATACATATAACCTATAGTTATAACCTCAATTGCAAAAATTGTTCCTGCAAGTGGTGTACCAAAAACAGAACCAAAACCACTGCTTATTCCACACATCAACATTATTTTCATATCGTGCTTGTCTAATTTAAACAGTCTTCCTATAAATTCTGATATACTTCCTCCCATCTGTACAGCTGTACCTTCTCTTCCTGCTGAACCTCCAAATAGATGGGTTAAAAAGGTTCCTACAAACACTAATACAGACATCCTAAGGGGAATTTCCCTATCACCATAGTAGGCCTGCTCTATTATTAGATTGTTTCCCTTAGAAGAGTTTTTGCCATATCTACTATATAAAAAGCTAACAAGAGCACCTGCCAAGGGAAGTAAAAATAAAAGCCAAGGATTTGCTTCCCTTATATCAGTTGCAAGCTTTAAACTTCTTAAAAACAATGCTGATAAAACTCCCATTACAATTCCAACTATACTACTCAAAAACAACCATTTCACTAAAGAAACTGTTAAAATAAAATGATCAAGTTTCTTTAACGCATTCATTATCTTTTTATACATTAGAATCCCCCACTTTTTATACAGCTTTTACATTTACATCATTAATATTTTCCTTTTCAAGTAATACATTTGATGATAATTTAATGAATACTGCCCCAAGCGGTGCTGTAACTAATATAGATAAAACTGCAATGGCTAAAATAACATCACCTGATGGAATACCTAATGATAGTGGTATTGCTCCTATTGCCGCTTGTACTGTAGCCTTTGGAACATATGCAATCATACAAAATATTCTTTCCTTCCAATTTAGATTAGTTCCAAGAGTTGAAACAAGCACTCCTAAACTTCTTCCTAAAAGACCTATGAATATTACTAATAATCCCTTCAACCCTGCATCCTTTGCAACAGTTATATTAACTTGTGAACCAACTAAAACAAATAAGAATATTTCTGCAAAAACCCACATCTTATTAAACTTCATAGAAAGTCTCTTTGCAACATTTGGTATTCTTTCAAGAAGTATAAAACCTATAGTCATAACACCAAGAAGTCCTGCAATCTCTATTTTATTCTTTAATGCACTTTCTATGACCGTTAATAATATTGCTGAACCTAAGATTAACGCTACCTTTTTAGTATCTCTAATATGATACTTCTTAAACATCCATACCATCAAGAGCCCTATTATTACTCCTGATAATATTCCTAACAAAATAGAAATAGGTATTTTAAATATCTCTATTCCAATATTAACGTGGTTTCCACTATATAGACCTAAAAATGTTGAAAACAATGTTATTGCAAAAACATCATCAATTGATGACCCTGCAAGTATTATTGTTGGTATCCCCTTGTTTGTTCCTATTCTTTTTTCCATAAACTCAAGCATTTGTGGTACAACAACTGCAGGTGATACAGCTGCAAGTATAAATCCTAATATTCCACCCTCTATGAATGAAAATCCTAATATTTTCGTTGATATAAATGCTATTGTAAATCCTTCAAAAATTCCTGGAATACAACTAAACTTCAATGCAGTAGAACCAACCTTGTTTAAATCATTTCTACTTATTCCAAGACCTGCACGAAGAAGAATAATTATTAAGGCTATTTTTCTTAAATCTGCAGATATTTTTAACAAATCAGGATCTAATATATTTAGTACATATGGACCAGCTAAAACACCTAAAATCAACATACCAAGAAGCCCAGGAAGCTTTATTTTAGTAAATAAGTAGTTAAAAAATAGTCCTAAAATAAGCATTAATGCAATACTCGTTGTCATATAATTACCTCCTTTAAATTATTATGTCCAAAACAAAAAACTCCTACAGAAAATAAAAATTTTCTGTAGGAGTCATTAGCCCAAGGCGGTTAAAGGTGAACTCCATCACCTTTTCATATTTTAACAAAACAAAGTTTTGTTATCAAGTATTGTTTTTTAACAAATTTATTTATTAAAGTTCATTTATTTGTATTATTTATTAAAATCTATATTATTTATAAACATTGTTAATTTATAGACAAAGACTTTTTAAAGTTATAGAATAAAATTAGGAATATTTTTATCTTGGGAGGGGGCCGTATGAAAAGCACTACTAAAAATCACGAGGAAATAATAAAAAAATCCCACGAGCGTTCAAATAAATATGGAATAGAAACAAGTAGGGTATATCCTAAGAAGATATTAACAAAGGATGAAATACCTTTGTTAATGAAGAAAAATAGAGACCTTATAAGAATTGCATCTCCCTTTATCAAAATACTATATGATTTTTTAGAAGGCTCCGGTTTCTTTATTGTATTAACAGATAATGAGGGATGTATATTAAGCACCATAGGAGACAAGGATATCCTTGCTGCTGCAAAGGAATTAAATATGGTGGTTGGTGCTTATATGGATGAAAACAGCATAGGCACAAATGCTATGGGAACTGCGATAAAGGAGGATATGCCTATACAAATTTCCGCGAAGGAACACTTTATAACTGCCTACCACCGCTGGACCTGCTCTGCTGCACCCATTCACAACACAAAAGGAGAAATCATTGGTACTTTAAACCTAACTGGAAACAGTCATCTTGTACATCCACATACACTTGGACTTGTTGTTGCAGCTGTTCGCTCTATAGAAAATCAAATAAAAAGCGAAGAAACAAACAACAAATTAATAGAAACATATAAATACCTAAACACAATTATAGAGTCCATAAACTTTGGTATAATTGCTTTAAGTAAAAATGGGTTAATTAAAAATATAAATGAAGCAGCCTGTTCTATGTTTAATTGTGATAAAGAGGACTTATTAGAAAAACCTATTGATGATATTTTACCTAAATGGAGGGAAATAGATAAACGCATATTATCAGGAGAAAAAATAATAGATGAAGAAATTAATTTTAGAGTAAACGGTAAATCGCAAAAATATATTATGAGCGTCCACTCTATTGAAGATGAAAAGGGCTGTATAATAGGTTCTGTTTTAAGCTTCAAAAACATTCAAAATGTATATAATCTAATTAACAAATATACCGGAATGAAGGCAAGATACACCTTTGATGATATTATATACAAAAGCAGTAGTATGAAAAAGATAATAGAATACTCAAAAAGTATAGCCAATAGCCCTTCTACTGTGCTAATAACAGGAGAAAGCGGAACAGGTAAGGAAATTCTTGCACAAGCAATCCACAACAACAGCAGTAGACGTGATTTTGGTTTCGTAGCAATTAATTGTGGTGCAATACCTCCAAACCTAATAGAAAGTGAGCTTTTTGGGTACGATGAGGGTGCCTTTACTGGTGCAAAACGAGGAGGAAACCCTGGTAAGTTTGAACTTGCCAATGGTGGGACTCTATTCCTTGATGAAATTGGAGAAATGCCCCTTGATATGCAGGTAAAACTATTGAGAGTGCTACAGGAGGGGTGCATCACAAGAATTGGGGGAAATAAATATATTGATGTTGATGTTAGAATAATTGCTGCTACAAACAAAAATCTACTACAGGAGGTTAAGGAGGGTAGATTTAGAGAGGATTTATATTACAGAATATCAGTAATACCAATTGTTCTTCCTCCTTTACGCGAGCGAAGGGAGGACATACCTCTATTAATAGAACATTTCCTTGAACTAAAATCAATGAAGTTAAGAAAACCTGTTCCAAAACTTAGCACTATGCTTTATGAAAAGATGCTCTCCTACAACTGGTTGGGCAACATAAGGGAACTTGAAAATTTTATTGAAAGCGCAGTCAACTTTGATGGAAATATAGAATTTCTAATGAACAAATTTGAAAACTTAAATGCTCAAATTCAAGCTCCTAAGATAAATACATATAGTACATTTTCAGATGATTTAATTGCTCCCCTTGATGAAATTGAAAAAAGAGCAATTATAAGCTGCCTAAAAAAATATGAAAATAATATTTCAAAATGTGCAAAGGTACTTAATATAAGTAGAAACACATTATATTTAAAAATGAAAAAGTATAACATAACAATTTAAATTGTCCTATTTTATTGCATTGCTAAAAAATAGGACAATTTAAAATTATAATACTGTCCTATTTTTTAGCAGATTAAATCTGCTATTTTTTATGCCCATAAAATTAAACGTGTTTGTTAAATAACTAACTTGGCATGCTATTTGCTTATTATTTATTAGATAAAATTAAAGGAGGGGATCCTATGGCAAGATTTACATTACCAAGAGACATATACTTTGGTAAAAACTCATTAGAAGAATTAAAAAATCTAAAAGGTAAAAAGGCTATTATAGTTGTCGGTGGAGGTTCAATGAAGAGATTTGGTTTCCTTGATAGAATAGAAGCCTATCTTCACGAAGCTGGTCTTGAAACAAAACTTATAGAAGGTGTTGAACCAGACCCATCAGTAGAAACTGTTATGAAGGGTGCAGAAATAATGAGAGAATTTGAACCAGACTGGATAGTTGCAGTAGGTGGTGGTTCTCCAATAGATGCTGCAAAGGCTATGTGGATTTTCTATGAATATCCTGATTTTACTTTTGAACAGGCAGTTGTTCCATTTGGACTTCCAGAGTTAAGAAATAAGGCAAGATTCGTAGCTATTCCTTCAACAAGTGGAACTGCAACTGAAGTTACTGCCTTCTCAGTTATAACTGGTTATAAAGCAAAAATAAAATATCCATTAGCTGACTTTAATATAACACCAGACATTGCAATAGTAGACCCAGAACTTGCACAAACAATGCCAAAATCACTAACAGCACATACTGGTATGGATGCTCTAACCCATGCAGTAGAAGCTTATGTTGCTTCACAAAAATCACCATTCTCAGACCCACTTGCAATGCATGCAATTGTTATGATTAAGGAGAATCTCGTTAAATCCTTTAATGGTGACAAGGAAGCAAGAGAACAAATGCACTATGCACAGTGTCTTGCTGGTATGGCCTTCTCAAATGCTCTACTTGGTATAACACACTCTATTGCCCATAAGACTGGTGCTGTATTCCATATTCCACACGGATGTGCAAACGCAATATATCTACCATATGTAATTCAATACAACGCAAAAGAATGTAAGGATAGATATGCTCAAATAGCAAAAACCCTTGGACTTTCAGGAAACACTGAAGATGAACTTGTAAATTCACTTGTTGAAATGATTAGAGATTTAAATAGAAATATGGATATACCTCTATCATTAAAGGGATATGGTGTTAGTGAAGAAGACTTTAGAGCAAATGTTAAATCAATAGCACATAATGCAGTGCTTGATGCTTGTACAGGTTCTAACCCAAGACCTATTGATGATGCTACTATGGAAAAGGTACTTGAATACATATATGAAGGAAAGGACATAGATTTTTAATAGATGTAATATTCATTAAGCTCTCTTTTGAGAGCTTAATGAGTTTAATAAGTAATAAAGATGGAAATATTGACCCCATGAAGAGTTTTATAGCATTCCTTCATGGGGTTGTTAAAAATAGAGTCTATTTAACACCTGCATATCTTGTTAAAAAATAAATATTTGAAGTTAATCCTTTTTTATGCCAAAATAAAATTAAGGCTTTATTGAAAATTCTGTATTTTTAAAAAGGAGGAATGGATGTGGGTTGTTCGTGTGAAGAAAAACTATCATTAAATTTCGATGATAAAAAGGTTGATTTGAGTTTAATGGAGCCAATACTTAAAAAATATGAGGGGCAAAGTGCCAGCCTTATAAGCATACTTCAAGAAACACAAGAAGTCTATGGCTACCTTCCACTTAGTGCCCTAAACCTTATCGCTGAAAGAACAGGAAGTAAAAGAGCAAAAATATATGGTATTGCAACCTTCTATGCTCAGTTTAGATTAAACCCAACTGGCAAATACATAATTCTTCAATGTCAAGGAACTGCTTGCCACGTTAACGGTTCTAAAGAAGTTAGTAGAGCAATATGTGAGGAACTTAATATAAAGCCTGGAGAAACAACAGAGGACGGATTATTTACACTGGAGGATGTTGCCTGCCTTGGATGTTGTAGTCTTGCACCTGTTATTATGATAAACGGAGAAGCTTATGGAAATCTAACACCAGATAGTGCAAGGAAGATTATAAGAGATATATATGAAAAGGAAAGGAGGAAAAACTCCGATGAAAATTAGAATAGGGCTTGGAAGCTGTGGTATTGCTGCTGGAGGTAGAAAAATAAAAAATAGATTTGAAGAACTTTTTAGAGAAAATAATTTAGATATTGAAATAATAACAACTGGATGTATAGGTATGTGCTATCTTGAACCAATCGTTGATGTTATTGATGATACTGGAACCTATACATATGCAAATGTAAACCAATCTATGGCAGAAAAAATATTTAATGAACATATTTTAAAGGGCTTACCTATTGAAAAATACATAGTTTCAACCGACAAAAATCCCCACCCACAACTTAAAAAGCAAGTTAGGATTGTTTTAAGAAATTGCGGAATTATAAACCCAGAAAATATTCAGGATTATATTGAATCTGGTGGATACTCTGCTCTTAAAAAAGTTCTTAATGAAATGTCTCCACAGGATGTTATAGAAGAAATTAAGATTTCTGGTCTTAGGGGAAGAGGAGGTGCAGGTTTTCCAACCTGGTTTAAATGGAATGCTGCAAGAGCCTCAAAGGGAGATGAAAAATATATAGTTTGTAATGCAGATGAAGGCGACCCTGGTGCATTTATGGATAGAAGCGTAATAGAAGGAGACCCTCATTCTCTTATAGAAGGTATGATAATTGCTGCCTATGCAATCGGAGCACATACAGGCTTTGTTTATGTACGTGCTGAATATCCTCTTGCTATAGAGAGATTAAATATTGCTATAGAACAGGCAAAGGAGAAAAATCTTCTTGGCAAGAACATATTAAATTCAGGATTTGATTTTGAACTTAAAATTAAAATGGGTGCTGGTGCCTTTGTTTGTGGTGAAGAAACTGCCCTTATAGCCTCCCTTGAGGGAGAACGTGGTATGCCAAGACTAAAACCACCATTCCCAGCACAATCAGGTTTCTTTGGCAAACCAACCAACATAAATAACGTTGAAACCTATGCAAACGTACCTTGGATAATCAAAAACGGTGGACGTGAATTTGCAAAGTATGGAACAGAAAAGAGTAAAGGAACAAAGGTTTTTGCACTTGCTGGAAAAATTAAGCGTGGTGGGTTAATTGAAGTTCCTATGGGTATGACCTTAAGAGAAGTTATATATGATATAGGTGGAGGAATTAAGGAGGATAAAGAGTTTAAAGCTGTTCAGATGGGTGGACCATCTGGAGGATGTATTCCAAAAGAGCTTCTTGACACTCCTGTTGACTACGAATCTATAAACAGTACAGGTGCCATTATGGGTTCTGGTGGTATGATAGTTATGGATGAAACAACCTGTATGGTAGATATAGCAAGGTTCTTCCTTGACTTTACCTGCAAAGAATCCTGTGGAAAATGTATTTACTGCAGAATAGGTACTCAAAGAATGCTTGAAATACTAAACAACATATCAGAAGGAAAAGGAACAGTTGAAGACCTTGAAATACTTGAGGAACTTTGCTACAGCGTAAAGGATGGTTCATTATGTGGACTTGGTCAAACAGCACCAAATCCTGTACTTACAACATTAAAATACTTTAAAGATGAATATTTATCTCACATTAATTATAAAAAATGTCCTGCTAAACAATGTAGAGCACTTTTATTATATAAAATTGATGCAAAAAAGTGCGTTGGATGCACAATGTGTGCAAAGAACTGCCCAACTGGAGCAATCTCTGGTGAAAGAAAGATGGTACACACTATAGATGAAAATAAATGCATTAAATGCGGAAACTGTATTAAAACTTGTAAGTTTAATGCTATTTATACTGAATAAAAGGGAGTGATAGATGTGTCTTTAATAAGGGTTAATATAAATAATAGGGAAATTGCCGCAACAGACGATAAAACCATTCTTCAAATTGCTCTTGAAAACGGAATTGATATACCAAACCTATGCTACAGTCAAAAAACAAAACCCTACGGTTCTTGTGGTCTTTGCGTTGTTGAAGTTGAAGGAAATCCTAAACTCCTTCGTGCCTGCTCAACCTTCCCATCAGATGGAATGATAATAAGAACAAACACAAAACGTACAATTGCTGCAAGAAAAACAGCCCTTGAACTACTATCCTCTGATCACAGAGGAGACTGTAGACCTCCTTGTGTTAATGCTTGTCCTGCCCATACCGACTGTCAAGGATATGTTGGGCTCATTGCCAACGGTCAATACAATGAGGCTATAAAACTTGTTAAGAAGGTTATTCCTCTTCCTGCAAGTATAGGTAGAGTTTGTCCTCATCCTTGTGAAAGTGAATGTAGGCGAGGTAAAGTTGATAAACCTATTGCTATTGCAGATTTAAAAAGATACATAGGAGAAATTGATGTAAACAATGGCCCCTTTGTTCCCAAATTAAAACCTACAACGGGTAAAAGGGTTGCAATAATAGGAGGTGGACCTGCTGGTATATCCTGTGCCTATTTTCTTGCAATGGAGGGACATAAGGTTATTATATATGAAGCACAGCCACATCCTGGAGGAATGTTAAGATACGGAATACCTCAATATCGTCTTCCAAAGGAACTACTTGATGCCGAGATAAGTACCCTTACTAAAATGGGTGTTGAAATAATATGCAACACAAAGCTTGGAGAAGATATCACTCTATCATATCTAAAAAAGAACTATGATGCCGTATTTTTAGCAATAGGTGCTTGGGCAAGTACACCACTTAACTGCCCTGGTGAAGAGTTAGAGGGGGTTATAGGGGGAATTGAGTTTTTAAGAAGGGCAACTCTTTCTGAACCTATATACCTTGGCGAAAAGGTCGTTGTTATAGGTGGCGGTAACACTGCTATGGACGTAGCAAGAACTGCTGTAAGACTTGGTGCAAAGAGTGTACAAGTTCTATATAGAAGAACAAAGGAAGAAATGCCTGCAGAGGAAATAGAAGTTAAGGAGGCAGAAGAAGAAGGAGTTGAATTTACCTTCCTTGTTGCTCCTATTGAAATTATTGGAGATGGAAAAAGAGCAAAAGCTATAAGATGTCAAAAAATGATGCTTGGTGAACCTGATAAATCAGGAAGAAGAAAGCCTATTCCAATTGAGGGTGAGGAGATTACCTTTGAGGCCGACCTTATAATCTCTGCAATAGGACAAAAGGTTAACCCAGAATGTGTAAAGGAACTTGAAACTACAAAATGGGGAACTATATCTGTAAATCCAAATAACTTTAAAACAAGTATGGAGGGCATATTTGCTGGTGGTGAAGCAGTAACAGGTCCTAAAATTGCAATAGAAGCAATTGCACAGGGTAAAAATGCTGCCTATGTTATAGACAATTATTTAAAGGCAGAAGATGTATCAGTTCCAAACCCCTGCTATATAGTTCAAGATGATTTATCAGAAGAGGATTTTAAAAAGTTTAGCAAGGAAGAAAGGCAAGAACAATATGTGCTTCCAAGCAGTGAAAGAAAAATGAGCTTTAGACCTATTTCAAAGGCTTTAACCGAAGAACAGGCAATTAAGGAAGCCTCAAGGTGCCTTGAATGTGGCTGTCACGACTATTTTGAATGTAAATTAGTAAACTATCTACAAAAATATAATATTAAGGTTGATAGAATAAAGGGTAAAAAACATAAGAGAGATATAAATAATACACATCCATTTATTTTAAGAAACCCTGATAAATGTATATTATGTGGTCTTTGCTATAGAACTTGTGAAGAAGTTATGGGAATAACAGCACTTGGACTTAAAGGAAGAGGTTTTGATTCTGAAGTTATACCTGAATTTAACCTTCCTCTAAACCAAAGCTCCTGTATATCCTGTGGACAATGTATAGATGTTTGTCCAACTGGTGCCCTTATAGATAGAGCTTCTGTTAAAAAACAAGTTCCTGTTGAGTTTGATGAGACACATTCTATTTGTAGCTACTGCGGTGCTGGATGTGAGGTTGTTTATCAGTCGAAGGGAGATTTAGTATTTAAGGCTCTTCCAAACAAAGAAATATCAGGAATACTTTGTGCAAGAGGAAGATTTGGAACTGAACATATAAATAGTGATTCAAGGCTTAAAACTCCTTTTGTCTTTTATGAAAATGCAAGGAGTCAAGTATCTCTTGATGAAGCCCTATCACTTCTTTCTAAAAAATTAAAGCTTGTAGAAGGACAATATGGAAAAGACAGTATTGGTATTTTAGTCTCACCAAGGTTTACAAATGAAGAGGCCTTTGTATTAAAGAAAGTTGCTGAAAAGTTAAATACAAAATATATTGGCTCTATGGCAATAAAAAATAATGTACTTGAAAAGGCATTTGGTTATGACGCATCAACAAACAGCTATGATGAATTATTTAGTACTGAACTTATTGTGTCCATTGGAGATGTGGCTGAAAACCACCCAGCCTTTGCTTCAAGGCTAAAGGCTGCTGCAAACAAAGTAAAACTTGTTTCAATAAATAGTAATGATACAAGAGTTAAGGAATGGTCAAGTAAGTTCTATAAAGTTGATAATAACCTAAATTTCCTAAAGGGAGTTATAAAGACTATCATAGAAAAACATATAGGCGAAAAGGAAGTAAGAAATAGATGTAGTGGTTTTGACGAATTAAGACAATTTGTTGAAAATACTAAAATGACAACTGAAGCTCAAGAATTTGCTGATATGTTTGCTCAAGCTAAAAAGGCAATAATAGTTGTTGATGAAGACACATTAGGTGAGGCCTCACTTATGCTTTTATCAGATGCTTTATCTTTATGCAAAAAGGTTGGAAAACCTCACAGCGGTATAATAATACTACGCTCAAAGGCAAATACACAGGGCTTTATAGATATGGGAATAAATATATCAGGATATGAAATTTTAAAGGAAGTAGAAAAGGGAAACATAAAGGCACTTGTTGTAATTGGTGAGGATATATACAGTGAATACTCTAATATGCTAAAGAACTTAAAGCTTTTTGCTACCTTTGACCTATTTGAAACAAGTACTACACAAAACTCAAATATAGTGATACCTATTGCAAGCTCTGCTGAAGGATGCGGAACATATACAAACTCTTGTAGAAAAGTTCAAAAATTAAATAGAGCAATAAAGCCTGTTTTAGGAACTGATAATTTAGGCATATTCCTAAAACTTGCAAATAATCTTGGAATAGAGCTTGAAAACTTAAAGGATGTAGTTGAACATATATCCAAAGAAATACGCTATTACAAGGGATTTAATAAAGTATATGATAACTTACAAAATGTATTTGTGCCACTAAATAATTTAAAAGGAACACAGGTACTTCATACAGATGGATTCGGTACAGAGGATAAAAAGGCTAACCTTATCTTCAAAGAAGATAATTTAATATTCCACAACAAAATGGTGTATGATTCTATTGAAAAGGATTTTTATAACTTTGCACATAAAAACAACATAAAAATATGATAAAACCCTGCAAAGCAGAGCTTTGCAGGGTTATTTAATCATTCAAAATAAATAAAATATACATTTTTTCTTTTTATTTTAATAAAAATACTTTGTAATAACAAATTGTTTATGTTATTATACAATTGTGAATATTTATTATATTTTTGTAACTTTTTGAAAAGGAATAGAATGCGAAAGAGGGGTTAATATGGATGTTATTTTAGGTATGGCAGTTACTTTTTTTGT
>JAOAAJ010000085.1 GCA_026418935.1 Caloramator sp.
ACAGATAATTGCATCAGGTATAAGAAAAATTGTATTTTCAGGAGATTACCCTGATGATCTTTCCCTTGATATGATAAAGGAGTCAGGGGTTGAAATTGTAAGGTTTAATATGGATTAATAAAAAGGACCACTATAAGAAATGGTTTAATATTCTTTAGTGGTCTTTTTTATATTGTATTTTTTATTTTTTTCATTGGATAAACTAAAAATATAGTTTACATTAAGAATTAGACATAAAAAAGGGAATTTGCTATAAAGTTCATTTATTTTTAATTATTTTTTTTATAATTTTATGGTAAAATGTTTATGGTATTTTAAAAAAATGAGGTGTAGTGAAATGAAGTATTTTTATATGTTCTTATTACCAGCAGTTACATCCTTTTTATTAACACCATTGGTAAAAAAACTTGCATATAAATTAGGTGCAATAGATGTTCCAAAAGATGAAAGACGTCTACATAAAAAGCCTATTCCAAGGCTTGGGGGACTTGCAATTTTTTTATCTTTTTTAATTTATTCTTTATATTACATAGGTTTTAATTCAAAATTTGATGGAATATTAGCAGGTGCATCAATAATAGTTGCGATGGGTATAGTAGATGATATAAAGGAGTTAAAGCCAAAGAAGAAGCTTTTATTTCAAATAATTGCTGCTATTGTTTTAATACTATACGGAATCAAAATTAATTTCATAACAATACCTTTTTTACCTGGAACAGGTTCATTATATGTAGGATGGTTAGGGATTCCAATAACTATTCTATGGGTTGTTGGTATGACTAATGCTGTAAATTTAATTGATGGATTAGATGGTCTTGCCGGTGGAGTTTGTACAATATCTGCCTTATCCTTGTTTGGAGTATCAATAATAAGTGGTAGAATGACAGCAGGTATTTTGTCAATAATATTATCAGGTGCATGTATTGGATTTTTATATTATAACTTCAATCCAGCAAGCATATTTATGGGAGATACAGGTTCGCAGTTTTTAGGATTTACCCTTGCGGCAATATCAATACAAGGGGCAATAAAGTCAGCAACAGCAGTTGCAGTTGCAGTACCAATATTGGCACTTGGACTTCCAATATATGATACTCTATTTGCTATGATAAGAAGAAAAATAAACAATAGACCTATTATGGAGGCAGATAAAGGGCATCTTCATCATAGGCTTTTAGCATTAGGATATACTCAAAAACAGGTTGCGATAATTTTGTACATAGTAAGTGGAATTTTTGGAATAACATCTATTATAGCAATGTCAGTATCAACAAAAAAATCCTATTTAATATTGATGATAGTATGTACTTTTGTGTTGGCATTTGCAACAGAATTAGGACTTTTAAAAAGAACAAAGAGGTGATTAAATGTTAAAGGTAATGACTATTTTTGGAACAAGACCTGAAGCAATAAAAATGGCACCACTTGTAAAGGAACTTGAAAAAAGAGAGAACATTGAATCTATAGTATGTGTTACAGCACAGCACAGACAAATGCTTGATCAGGTATTAGATTTATTTGAAATTAAACCAGATTATGATCTAAATATTATGAAGGATAGACAAACTTTAACGTCCATAACAACTGGTGTTCTTGAGGGACTTGATGAACTTTTTAAGGAAGTAAAACCAGATATAGTTTTAGTTCACGGTGATACAACAACAACCTTTGCTGGAAGTCTTGCAGCCTTCTATAACAAAATAAAAATAGGACACGTTGAAGCAGGACTAAGAACCTTTGATAAGTATTTCCCATTCCCAGAGGAAATAAATAGAAAACTAACAGGTGCTCTTTCAGATATTCACTTTGCACCAACACCTACTTCAAAACAAAATCTCTTAAATGAGGGAGTAAAGGAAGAGTCTATATTTATTACAGGCAATACTGTAATAGATGCATTAGAGGAGACAGTTAGTGATGAATATGTGTTTGAAAATGAGGTTTTAAATAATATAGACTTTAAAAATAAAAAGGTAATTATGGTTACTGCCCATAGACGTGAAAACTGGGGTGAGCCTCTTCAAAATATATGCAGAGCCTTTAAGAGAATAGTTGAAAATAATAAGGATGTTGAGATAGTTTATTTAGTTCATTTAAATCCAGTAGTAAGAGAAACAGTGTATGATATGTTAGATGGAGTAGAAGGAGTGCATCTTCTTCCACCACTTGATACTAAAGAAACACATAACTTGATGAATAGATGTTATATGGTAATGACGGATTCAGGTGGACTACAGGAGGAGGCACCACACCTTGGAAAACCTGTACTTGTTTTAAGGGATGTTACAGAACGTCCCGAGGCAGTTAAAGCTGGAACTGTTAAGGTCATAGGAACTGATGAGGAAAATGTATATAAAGAGGCAGAACTTTTAATTAAAGACAAAAATGCATATAAAACTATGGCAAATGCAGTAAATCCTTATGGTGATGGTTATGCTTCAAGAAGAATAGTTAATGCAATATTATACTATTTTGGTTTGATTAATGAAAGACCTGATGAATTTTGCACTGATAAATAATAAAATTAACAGTTATAGTTAGATTTATAGTTAAATATAAAGCGTATTTTAAACTAATCAGTATAATTTACGTTTTTTTAACACAAAAAAGTGTTGAATTTTATCGAATAAGTGCTAAAATATCTAATGTTAGGGCTAACTGACAGCCAAGTTTGGAGGTCGGGTAGTCTTAGATTAGAAGGCAGACAATTAACTTTCAAGGGTGAATGTAGGCCGGTACCAAAAATTTTTGGTACCGGCCTTTTTGATTAAAATTTCTGACAAGTTTCAAAATTAAAACATTAGTTAGGTAAATTGACATTGTATTATATGATAGTTATTATATATTAGAATATTATAGAAAAACGATATATGATTAATGTATTAAAAATTTAAAACTTTAGAAACTAAGATAAAAGACATTTTTGGTGGTGTTTTATGGTTGATGATTTTATATTTAGCTTTATTTTAAAGAAGCTTAAATTTTCCTTTAACATATTTTTTATATTAATGTTACTAATATTTATTTTAAATAGAAATTACTTATTATCGTATTTTTTAGGATATTTAATTGGAGTATTTAATTTTGTTGTGCTGTCTCTTGGAACAAATTACATAATAAGTAAAGGAATTAAGCACTCTAAAATTATTCAGTTTATATTTTTTACGATGAGAATAATTTTTATAGCTTTAATTTTAGCAAGTGCAGTTAAGGATGGTTATAACGTCTTTATACTCTTTATAGGGTTTTTAACAATAAATATTTCTTTAAAAATAGGTTCATTAATAGACTGTAGAAGGGAGGGACAATATGGGAAAGAGTGAAGCAATTTTTACATTAAGGTTTTTAGGATTAAATATTCCCATATATTTTTCAGTCTTAGCTCAGTGGATAGTTATAGCATTTATAATGCTGATAGTACCAATTTTAACAAAGAATTTAAAGACAGTTCCAAAGGGAAGACAAATATTTGTAGAAACAGTTGTAGAAAAAATAAATTCCCTTGTAAAGGGAAGTATGGGAGAAGAATACAAAGGCTTTGCACCCTTCTTTGGGACACTAATGATTTACCTTTTATTTTTAAATTTGTTTGGCTTAACAGGGTTTAGGCCGCCTACTGCAGATTATAGTGTAGCACTTGGTCTTGCCATAATATCCTTTGTGCTAATACAGGTAAATGCAATAGTTCACAGTGGAATATTAGGATATTTTAAGGGATATGCAAAACCATACTGGTTTATGCTTCCTTTAAACATAATAGAGAGATTAGTTGTACCTGTTTCTTTAAGTCTAAGATTATTTGGCAATATAACTGCTGCAGTAATTATGATGGAACTTTTATACGAAGGATTGGAGTTTTTAAGCCATTCAATTCATCTTAAGGTTCCCCTATTTGCAGCAATCTTGCCTATACCATTTCATATATACTTTGACTTATTTGATGGAACAATACAGATGTTTATATTTGTTATGCTAACAATGATATTTATAAAAACTACATCAGAACATTAAAGGAGGAGATTATAATGACTACAATGGATCCAAAAGCATTTATATTAGGACTTTCAGCAATAGGAGCTGGTATTGCTGCACTTGCAGGCCTTGGTGCAGGAATAGGTACAGGAATTGCTACAGGAAAGGCAGTAGAAGCAGTTTCAAGACAACCAGAGGCTAAAAATGATAT
>JAOAAJ010000119.1 GCA_026418935.1 Caloramator sp.
AAAGGATAGACAAGTAGGTCAGACAGGAAAGACAGTAAGACCAAAGCTATATATTGCCTGTGGAATATCAGGTGCAATTCAGCATCTTGCAGGAATGCAGGAGAGCGAATATATAGTTGCTATAAACAAGGATTCTGATGCTCCAATTATGGCAGTTGCAGACCTTGCGATAGTTGGAGATTTATATAAGGTAGTTCCTGAGCTTATAAAGGAAATTAAGGCCTATAGACAATCCTGTGAGGTAATGTAGGGGGGATATATTATGAAGGTTTTTGTTGTAGGTTGTGGAACAATGGGGAGTGGAATAGTCCAGTGTTTTGCTCAAAGTGGTTTTAATGTAACAATGTATGATGTTAAAGAGGAGTATGTAGAGAGAGGGTATAATTTAATAAATAAAGCTCTAACTAAACTTGTAGAAAAGGGAAAGATGGATGAAGATAAAAAGAATAGCATACTAAATAACATAACAAAATCAGTAAGCATAGAGGAGGCAAAGGATGCTGATTTAGTAGTTGAGGCTGTTTTTGAAAATATGAATGTAAAGAAGGATATATTTAGTAAGCTTGATTCTATATGTAAAGAAGATACAGTTCTTGCTACAAATACATCATCCCTATCAATAACAGAGATTGCAGCAGTAACAAAAAGGCCAGATAAGGTAATAGGAATGCACTTTTTTAATCCAGCACCAGTTATGAAGCTAATAGAAATCATAAGAGGTATTGCAACTTCTGATGAAACCTTTGAAAAGATAAAGGATATATCAATAAAAATTGGAAAAGATCCAGTTGAAGTTAAGGAATCTGCAGGATTTGTTGTTAATAGACTTTTAATTCCAATGATAAATGAAGCAGTAGCCCTTCTTGCTGAAGGTGTTGCTACAGCAGAGGATATTGATAAAGCTATGAAGCTTGGTGCAAATCATCCAATGGGACCACTTGAACTTGCAGATTTTATAGGAAATGATGTAAACCTTGCTATTATGGAAACCCTATATAATGAAACAGGGGATTCAAAATACAGACCACATCCACTATTAAGGAAGATGGTAAGGGCAGGATATCTTGGAAGAAAGACTGGAAAGGGATTTTACACATATAAATAAAGAAACGTAAAAAGGTGCTCATCAGGTGAATGTGTTTACAATAAATGGATTATTTCACAATTCACCTGGGTGGCACCTTTATTCACAGGCATTAAGTGCAGCTATTTGTCCTTCGCCTACCGCCTTTGCTATTTGATATGGCTTTCCAACAACATCACCTGCAGCATAAAGCCCCTTTATATTTGTCTCCATATTTCTATCAACCTTAACGTGAGGTCCATCCACCTCAAGCCCTGGTACAAGAGAAGATAGTGGATAACTGTCCTTTAGTACAAAGAAACCATCAGCAGTAATTTCTCCACTTTCAAGCACCAACTTTTCAGCACTAAAGGAACCTTCAAATCTCAATGGTTTAGAATTTATAACTTCAATTTTTTCATCTAAGCTTGATAAATCTTCCTTCATTTGAGGTATAAAGTATACTTTACTGCATACAGTTGATAAAAAGTTTGCTTCTTCAATTGATTCGTGATTGTATCCTACTACTGCCACAACCTTTCCCTTATAAAGTGGGGCATCGCATGTTGCACAGTAGCTAACCCCTGAACCTAAAAACTTATCTTCATTTTCTATTGTCTTTTTAAAATCAACGCCTGTTGCAAGAATAACTTTTTTTGCTTCATACATTTCAGTTCCAGCTTGAATGCTAAAGTGTGTTCCCAGTGAATAAACAGCCAGAACATTTTGATTAACCATAAAGGCATCAGTTGTTTTAAGGTGATCATTTAGCCTTTCCATAAATTCAGTTCCTGTTATATTTGGTAAGCCTGCATAGTTTGGAATAGAAGGAGCCCAGAGGATTTTCTTGCTATCCTGCCCGAAAATTATAACCTTCTTGTTTCTTGCGTAGGCATTAATAGCAGCAGAAATCCCTGCTGGGCCTTTTCCAATAATTGCTATGTCGTACATTATAGGTTTAGAGCTCCTCTTATAGCTGATTCAATTTGATCAGCTGGTCTAAATCCAACAAGTTTTCCTACAGGCTTACCATCTTTAAATAGAACAAGTGTTGGTATGCTCATTATTCCATATTGGCTTGCTGTTACAGGGTTTTCATCAACATCAAGCTTAACAACCTTAACTTCGCCTTCCATTTTTTGAGCAACTTCTTCTATAACTGGTGCAAGCATTTTGCAAGGTCCACACCAAGTAGCCCAGAAATCTACAAGAACAGGAACATCAGAATTTAAAACTTCATTTTGGAAATTGCTATCAGTTATGTGCATTACCATATATATTACCTCCTGAATTAATATTCTATTCATATACCCTCAAGGGGTATCTCTAATATTATAATACGCTTCATATAAAAAAATGTCAATATGAATTTTAAATTATGTTTAGATTTTACCATAATTTATTATGTAAAGTAAAATTGATTTTTTTTCGATAATTCAAATAAGGGGGTGTGGTAATGAAGAAAATATCTGTAATTTTGCTGTTTACCTTTATTATAACAACATTTTCTGTTTTTATGCCAAAGGTTGAAGCGGCTCAATTTAAAGTACAAATAACGGCAAGTAAGCTTGCAATAAGAAGTGGGCCCTCAACAAAGAATAAAATTGTAGGTTATTATACGAAGGGACAAACGGTAGATGTGATAGGACAGTCAGGAAGTTTTTATAGAACAAATAGAGGATATATCCATAGTAGCTATACAAAGAAGGTACAAAAGGTAGCACAAAATTCATCAAGCAGAGGAGCAATTTTCACTCCATTTAAGGTTCAGGTAACAGCATCAAATCTAACAATAAGAAGTGGACCATCAACTGCTTACAAAGCAGTAGGATATTTTACAAATGGACAAGTAGTAGATGTAATAGGACAGTCAGGAATTTTTTATAAAACAAGTAGAGGCTATATCCATAGTGGTTATACAAAAAAGTTTCTAGACTTAACTAAAGGATCAAGTACATGTAAGTACCTTATTAGTAAAGAAAACACTCCAATATATAAAGGGATAGATGGAGTACAGGATACAAGATATGCGGTTAAAGGAAAGACATATAAAATACTTGAGGATAGAGGAGAATATTATAAAATAAGACAAGGTGCCATAGAGGGGTATATACCGAGACAGAATGCAGATATAATAAACTATACACCAAAGGAGAAAATAACTCTTGCTTGGCATTATGTATATGACAGTTCAGTAAATAAAAGATATTATGATGAAAAATACTCTGAAAGTAAATATATAACTAAAAATTCTGCAAGTTTAGGGCTTGATGTAATATCTCCAACTTGGTTTGAAATGGATGGTTCTGCAGGTGATTTAAATAGCATAAGCGTAAAAGATAAGGGTGACCTTGAATATATGAAAGTTGCCCATAGAAATGGATATGAGGTATGGGCACTACTTGCGGAGTTTGATTCAGATAGAGCCTATGCAATGTTTACAAATAAAACCGTTATGGATAGAGTTATAAACCAAGTTATACGTTATGTAGAAGAATATAATTTAGATGGAATAAACATCGATTTTGAGGGGCTTGGATTAAAAAACAAAGAGGGACTTATAACATTTACAAGGGAACTGACAAATAGGTTAAAGGCTAAAAATTCTCTAATTAAGGTTTCAATAGATGTGACAAAACCATCAACATCAGATAAATGGTCAAGATTTTATGACAGAAAGGCACTATCAGATATAGTTGATTATATGATGTTTATGGCTTATGATGAATATTATAAAGACTCACCAGTTGCAGGTTCTGTTGGTTCACTTCCTTGGGTTGAGCAGGGAATAAATGAAATACTTGCCCTTGGTGTTTCAAAGGACAAGCTAATACTTGGAGTGCCATTTTATTTAAGAGATTTTAAGGTGGCACAAAACACTAACCAAGCACTTGGTTCAAGTGTTTTAAAGATGCAGCAGGCAGTAGATATTATTAAACAATATGGTGGTAATATCTATTTTGAAAACAATGCAAAACAAGATGTAGGAGAATATTTTGATAAGGATGGCAATAGACATCTTGTTTGGCTTGAAAATGCAAAGTCGATGGGATATAGACTTGACCTTATTAATAAATATGATTTAAAGGGAATGTCAGCTTGGCAGCTAAATTATGAAACGGATGATATATGGGATGTGGTAAAGGATAAGCTGAAGCGATAATGCTTCAGCTTTAATTTATAAACATTCTAAAATTTGAATCTTTCGCAAATAGTGAGTATCGTATATAATAAAATAAATGATAAAAAAGGTGATAGTATATGGAGATAATATGCCTTGTTGGGAAAAGCGGAACAGGTAAAAGTTATAAGGCTATGCAGGTGGCAAGTTTATACAATATAGATTGTATAATTGATGATGGACTATTGATTTATAAGGGAAGAGTTGTTGCAGGAGTGTCAGCCAAAAAGGAAAAAACAAAAATGGCAGCGGTTAAAAGGGCAATATTTTATGATGAAAACCATAGAAGAGATGTAAAGGAAAAATTAAACCTACTAAATGTAGATAAAATTTTGATTCTTGCAACATCTGTAAATATGGTTGAGCATATAGTTCAAGCATTGAGCCTTCCTAAAAATTATGAAGTTATAAATATAGAGGATATTTCAACTAAAGAGGAGATTGAAATTGCAAAGAGGCAGAGATTAAAGGAAGGAAAGCATGTAATACCTGTTCCTGTATTTGAGATAAAAAAGAGTTTTTCGGGATATTTTATCGATTCAATAAAAAACATAATAATAAGAGATAATAAAAAGCAAAACATAGAAAAAACTATTGTAAGACCAACCTTTAGCTATCTTGGTAAATTTACAGTATCCGAAGTAGTTATAAAAAATATTATAGGATATATAGTTGAAAGGGAAACGGACACTTTAAAGGTTGATTCTATTAAGTTAGATAATAGGGAAGAAGGAATTGAAATAGCCATATTTGTAACTGTAAATAAACTTTGCAGACTCAATCAACTTGCAGAGAATGTAATAAAAAAGATAAAGGAAGAATTTGAACATATAACAGGAATAAATATTATAAATATAAGGTTTGTTTATAAGGACTTGAAGCTTAGGTAGGTGTTTTTATGTATAGATTTGAAGAATATGCAGAAGGAATAGTTATAAAAAACACAGCAGATTTCAACATTAAACACATTTTTGATTGTGGGCAATGTTTTAGATGGAATGAACAAGAGGATGGAAGTTATGTTGGAGTAGCCTATGGTAGGGCAGTAAGGATTATTCAAAGTGATAATGATATATATATAAAGGGTGGAAAGATAGAAGATAAGGAATTATGGGAATACTATTTTGATCTAAAAAGGGACTATGGATATATAAAAAGTGAGCTTTCAAGGGATGAAATATTAAAAGAGGCAATTAAACATGGAGAGGGTATTAGAATTTTAAATCAGGATATGTTTGAGATAGTAGTATCTTTTATAATATCAGCCAACAATAGGATACCTATGATTAAAAGAGCAGTTGAAAATATATCAAGAAGGTATGGAAAAGAAATTGAGTTTGAAGGTAAAATATATTACTCTTTTCCAACTCCAGATAGATTGATTAGAGCAGATATTAAAGAGTTAGAGGAATGTGGAGTTGGATTTAGAGCACCATATATAGTAGATACAGTTTCAAAGATATATAAAGGAGAAGTAGATTTAAGTAATATAAAAGAATTTGATACAGATGAAGCCTTTAAAGAGCTTACAAAGCTTAAGGGAATAGGACCAAAGGTTGCAGATTGTATTCTGCTCTTTTCTATGCAAAAGTATGATGCCTTTCCTGTTGACGTTTGGGTTAAGAGAGTAATGCAGCATTTCTATCTTGCACCAGATGTAAGCTTAAATAAAATACGTCAATTTGGAAGGGATAAATTTAAATTTTATGCTGGCTTTGCACAGCAGTATTTATTTTATTATGCAAGAGAATTTAAAGGGAAGGATGCATTTTAAGGAGGGGGACAATGCAAAATAAGAGGTACTATGTAGTAGAGGCAGGAGTTTTACCTGAAGTATTTATTAAAGTTATGGAGGTAAAAAAGCTTTTAAACCAAGGAAAGTATAACAGAGTAAATGATGCAGTTAAAGAAGTAGGAATAAGTAGAAGTACCTACTATAAGTATAAGGATAGCATATTTGAGTTTTATGAAAACAAAACTCAAATACTTACACTTGCAATGATACTTGATCATATATCAGGTGTTCTTTCAAAAATATTAGATGTTGTAGCAAAGGCAAATGGGAACATACTTACAATAAACCAGAGCATACCCCAAGAGGATTTTGCTATGGTTTCAATGTCTATTGATACAATAGCCCTAAACCAAAACCCAGATGAACTAATAGATATTATTAAGAATCTACCAGGTGTTAGGAAGATTCAGATTATAAAGTAATAAAATACATAAAATGAATTTACTCCAAAAAGTCCTTAATTTGTAATTAACAAATTGAGGACTTTTTCTTCATTTTAAGAATAAATTTTTAAATATATAGCATACAATACTTTATGTTTTTTCTATTCATTAAAATTTTAAAATAAAATAATTACATAAATACATAATCTATAGATGCATAACTTTAGAATACTTGGTAATAATATTAGATGTGTATGAATTGGATAATATAAAAATAAAAAGAAAAAATGCAAATTCGAGTGAAATTAATAGATAATTAAACTAAAACTAAGATAATATGGAATACATAAAGATTTAGCTAATATTTACAGAGTTGATTATAAAATAAAAAATATTTAATATTATAAGTGTGATTAGCACTCGGATATAGTGAGTGCTAACAAACAAAGATATTAAAAAAATTTACATAAAAATATAGTCTAAGGAGGGGTTAGAATGAATCTTAGACCACTTGGTGACAGAGTAGTTATTAAAAAGATTGAAGCTGAAGAAACAACTAAGAGCGGAATTGTTCTACCAGGTTCAGCAAAGGAAAAGCCACAAATGGCAGAAGTTATTGCAGTAGGACCAGGGGGATATGTTGACGGAAAAGAAGTAAAGATGGAAGTAAAAGTTGGAGATAAGGTAATATTCTCAAAATACGCAGGAAATGAAGTTAAGATTGATGGTGTTGAATACACAATCCTAAGACAAGATGATATCCTTGCAATAGTAGAATAATATTAAAGGGGGTAGAGAAATATGGCAAAGGAAATAATGTTCGGTGAAGAAGCAAGACGTGCAATGCAAAGAGGTGTTGATAAGCTTGCTAACACTGTTAAAATAACACTTGGACCAAAGGGAAGAAACGTTGTACTTGATAAGAAGTTTGGTGCACCACTTATTACAAACGATGGTGTATCAATAGCAAGAGAAATAGAATTAGAAGATCCATATGAAAATATGGGTGCTCAACTTGTTAAGGAAGTTGCAACAAAGACAAACGATGTTGCAGGTGACGGTACTACAACTGCAACACTACTTGCACAAGCAATAATAAGAGAAGGTTTAAAGAACGTTACAGCTGGTGCAAATCCAATGTTAGTTAGAACTGGTATTAAGAAGGCTGTTGACGTTGCTGTTGATGAAATAAAGAAGATATCAAAGCAAGTTAACGGTAAGGAAGATATAGCAAGAGTTGCTTCAATATCAGCTGCTGACGAAGAAATAGGTCAACTTATAGCTGATGCTATGGAAAAAGTAGGTAACGAAGGTGTAATCACTGTAGAAGAATCAAAGACAATGGGAACAGAACTTGAAGTTGTAGAAGGAATGCAATTTGATAGAGGATACATCAGCCAATATATGGTACCAGATGCTGAAAAGATGGAAGATGTTTTAGATGATCCATTCATATTAATCACAGATAAGAAGATATCAAATATCCAAGACATTCTTCCAGTTCTTGAACAAATCGTTCAACAAGGAAGAAAGCTACTTATCATAGCTGAAGATGTTGAAGGTGAAGCACTTGCAACACTTGTTGTTAACAAGCTAAGAGGAACATTCACTTGTGTTGCAGTTAAGGCTCCAGGCTTTGGTGACAGAAGAAAGGAAATGCTACAAGACATTGCTATCCTAACTGGTGGTCAAGTAATTTCAGAAGAACTTGGAAGAGACCTAAAGGAAGCAGACATTACAATGCTTGGACGTGCTGAAAGAGTTAAGATTACAAAGGAAAACACTACTATCGTAAACGGTAGAGGAGATAAAGAAGAAATCAAGGCAAGAGTTGCTCAAATAAGAGCTCAAATCGAAGAAACTACTTCAGACTTCGATAGAGAAAAGCTACAAGAAAGACTTGCTAAGCTTGCAGGTGGAGTTGCAGTAATCAAGGTTGGTGCTGCTACTGAAACAGAACTTAAAGAAAAGAAGCTAAGAATAGAAGATGCTCTAAATGCAACAAAGGCAGCTGTAGAAGAAGGTATAGTACCAGGTGGTGGTACAGCATACATCAACGTAATTCCAGCAGTTGCAGAACTTGCTGAAAAGGAAACTGAACAAGATGTTAAGGTTGGTATCAGCATAGTTAAGAGAGCACTTGAAGAACCAGTTAGACAAATAGCTGAAAACGCTGGATTCGACGGTGCAGTTGTAGTAGAAAGAGTTAAGGCATCAGATAAGGGTGTAGGATTTGACGCACTACACGAAAGATACATCAATAT
>JAOAAJ010000124.1 GCA_026418935.1 Caloramator sp.
CAAAAATAGTTGCATCAAGTTTAGTATATATACTTAATTTTTCATCCTTTTTCCTTAAAAAATATGATGGGAAAGTATTAGAAGAAATAATGTATCTTCCACCCTTTATAACTGTAACATTTTTAAGATGCCTACATCCAATCTTAACTAAATTAAATCTAATATCCGTTGGGAAAGCTGACCTATCCTCCTCAACAACAAATACAATAACCTCTTCGTTTTCCTGTGCAGCTCTTTCAATTAAATAAAGATGACCAAGTGTAAAAGGGTTGCAATTAACAACAAGAGCCGCTCTTTTTTTACTTGCATCAACTCCACTCATCTTTAACATATTTAAAAGATATCTATTTACATCAGAAGCACCGCCCTCAAGGAGAACAACAGATTCAGCCTTTGCTACCTCCTTAAAACCTAATGAGTTAAATATTTGTACATTTTTATCTAAAGTAAAAACAAAAAAATCATAAATTCCTTTATCAAACATTCTATTTTGTATTTTAGTAATAAGAGAGGAGGCAAGCCCCTCCCCCCTGTATTCTTCCTTTATTCCAAAACATTTAATTACGTTTTTTGAATAGGAGCAGGTTCCTATAACCTCTCCATCTTCAAAACAGCATAAAGTTTCGTCAACATCATCTTCTAATTCTAATCCAATCCCCTTCAAAAATTCATCAGCAATATGTTTTTCAAAATCCATTAAAAATCTAAATTCCATACCATCATTCCTTTACCTTTTTAACTACATCAATCACAGTACCATCCCTATATTCAACAACAGCAACAACCTTATCATCAAACTCTATCTTTTCTGGAGTACCTACCATATTTTCTGCAAGTTTTTTGAGTTCTTCTATTGTCATTATTGGTAAATTTGTCTCCTTTAGTTTTTCTATCAAATCCTGTCTTCTTGGATTAACTGCAATTCCTCTTTCAGTTACTATTACATCAACTGTTTCTCCTGGAGTTGTAACTGTTGTAACCTTATCAACTACAATTGGAAGTCTTCCCTTTAAAAGCTTTGTTACTACAATTGCAAGCTTTGAACCTGCTGCAGTATCACTATGTCCTCCTGAACCTCCCATTATAACTCCATCAGAACCAGTTGTTACGTTTACATTGAAATTAACATCTATTTCAGTCGCACCAAGTATCATTACATCAAGTCTATTAACAACTGCACCCTTATTATGTGGATTTCCATAAAGTGATGCAGACATACCTTGATGTGCAACATTTCTCCTATAGGATTCAACAGCCTTTAAATCAAAGCATTGAACATCAAAAAGTGCCTCAAATAAACCTTCTTCAAACATATCTACAATATATCCTGTTATTCCACCTGCAGCAAAGCTACCCTTAATACCATTTTTCTTCATTACATCCCTTACATACTTTGCAACAGCAAGGGATATACCACCTGCACCTGTTTGGAATGAAAAACCGTCCTTTAAAAGCCCCGAAGCTTCAATAACCTCAGTTGCCATCTTTGCAATCTTAAGTCCAACTGGATCCTTTGTTATCTTTGTAGTTCCTGAAACTATTCCTTTAGGATCTCCTATTGAATCAACCTTAACTATAAAGTCTACATATTCTTGGCTAATTTCAATAGGACAAGCAGGATAAGCAACTAAATTATCTGTTATTGCTACAACTCTTCCTGCATACATTGCATCAGGTATTGCATACCCTAAACTTCCACAAGCAGAAGGTCCATATACACCATTTATATTACCATATTCATCACAGGTAGGAGCTGCAATAAAAGCTATATCTATCTTTAAATCACCTGATTCTATTGCCCTTGCTCTTCCTCCGTGGGTATGCATTATTGCTGGATATTTTAATAGTCCTCTTGATACTGCTTCTGCCACGGGTCCAGACATATAATTTGCATAAATGCCTGTTACTACTCCATTTTTAATATGTTCAACAAGTGGTGCGTGAACTGGGAATATTGAGCTGGCTGCAACCTTTATATCCTTTATTCCCATCTTAGCTATTTCATCCATCACCATATTAAGTACATAGTCACCATTTCTTAAATGATGATGGAAGGATACTGTCATACCATCCTTTATTTCACATTTAATCAGAGCCTCTTTTATCGAATCAACAAGTTTTACCTCCGAAGGTGCAACACATTTAACAGAAACTTGTTTTTTAGTTTTTATCCCAAGGTTGTTAAAGGCACCACTAAAGGGTTTAACCTCTCCATAACCTTCTATGTACTCTGGTAAAACTCTTCCTAAAATATTTTCCATAAAATCACTCCCTTATGATACCTGCAAGTTTAGCTTTTAATAAAATGTTCTCTGCTCTTTGAATTATTGGTGCATCTACCATCTTACCATCAAGCGAGAAAACACCCTTACCTTCCTTTAATGCCTCTTCTTTTGCCTTTAAAACCCTCTTTGCATAAATTATCTCTTCCATAGAAGGTGAGAATACATCGTGTATATAATCAATCTGTCTTGGATTTATAGCTGCTTTTCCTGTCATACCAATCGCCTTTGCCCTCTTTGTATCTTCTATTAAGCCTTCTACATCATTTACATCTGCAAAGGGAGTATCTATTGCATCTATTTTATAAGCTTTACATATTGAAGCAACTCTATTTCTTGCATAGAATATTTCATTTCCCTCTCGGGTTCTTTTTATTCCCATATCCGCTGTTAAATCCTCTGCACCAAGAAGAACACCTATATTTCTTTTTGATGCAAGAATTGTTTCTCTAATATTTTCAAGACCAATTGCAGTCTCTACAAGAGGGAAAAGCTTTATTGAACCTAATTTAAATCCTTCTTCTCTTTCAATTATAGATAGAATTTCATCTATCTCTTCAATGTCATCACTTGTGGCCTTTGGTACTAATATTGCATCAGGCTTTACCCTTGCAATAACGTTTAAATCATCATATCCAAAATCACTTTGGATAGAGTTTATTCTAACAACAACTTCACATCCTGAAAAATCAAGTGTTGATAGGGCATTTCTAACAAGCATTCTTGCTGCATCCTTTTCATCTATTGAAACAGCATCCTCTAAATCTAATATAACGCTATCTGCTCCAAGAATTGAAGCATTCTGTATCATACCAGGATTATTACCTGGCATAAAAAGCATTGTTCTTCTAAGTTTCATTCTAAACACCTCGCTACATTGCTCTTCTTATTGCAGTTTCAACTCTTGCCTTAATTGTATAGTCAAGGGCTCCTCTATCCTTTGCAATAACTTTAGCATTTTCAACCTTAAGTTCCTTCAATGTTTCCTCTATTACTTCCTTTATCCTTTTACCAAACTGCTTTATAACTATGCTCTCAAGTTCTATTTCATTTCCATTATCATTAGGAAATACCATAATAAATATGTCATTTGATTCTAAACTACCTGCCTTTGCTGGATTAATAATCTTCATACTATCACCTACTCAATAGAATTTTTATATTCCTGCTGTCCTATTTCATAATAGTTATTTCCCTCTGCATCAATAACTACTATTAAAGGTAAATCCTCAACATAAAGTCTTCTTATAGCCTCTGCTCCTAAGTCTTCATAGGCTACAAGTTCTGATTCCTTTACACATTTTGCAGTTAAAGCCGCAGCTCCTCCTATTGCTGCAAAATAAACTGCTCTATTTTTCTTCATTGATTCTACAACCTCTATACTTCTTTTTCCCTTTCCAATCATACCCTTTAATCCTTTATCTAAAAGAGCAGGAGTATATGGATCCATTCTATAGCTTGTTGTTGGTCCTGCTGAACCTATTGGCATACCCTCTTTAGCTGGAGTTGGACCAACATAATATATTATTTGTCCTTCAACACAAAAAGGCAAATCTTCTCCCCTTTCAATAAGTTCTACAAGTCTCTTATGTGCTGCATCACGTGCTGTATAAATATATCCTGTCAAAAGTACACTATCCCCAGCTTTTAAACTTTCTATACATTCATTTGTTAGTGGTGTTGTAATTTTCTTTTGCATTTTACCCCTCCTAAATAATGGCCTCTTTATGTCTTGTTGCGTGACAATTTATATTTACTGCAACTGGTAGGCCTGCAATATGAGTTGCATAAACTTCAATATTAACTCCAAGACAAGTTGTAAGCCCTCCAAATCCCTGTGGTCCTATACCAAGCCTATTTATTTCCTCTAAAATTTCCTTCTCTAACTTTGCATAATAAGGATTTTTATTTTCTTCATCTATACTTCTTAAAAGTGCCTTTTTAGCAAGAAAAGCCGCCTTCTCAAAGGTTCCACCTATTCCTATTCCAACTACAATAGGAGGACAAGGGTTGGGTCCTGCTTCTTTTACTGTTTCAAGAACAAACTTTTTAACACCCTCTACTCCATCAGCTGGCTTTAACATTTTAAGTTTACTCATATTTTCACTACCAAATCCCTTTGGTGCAACTGTAATCTTTATTTTATCTCCTGGAACAATATTATAGTGTATAATTGCTGGAGTATTATCCTTTGTATTTACTCTATCAAGGGGATCCTTAACAACAGACTTTCTTAAATATCCTTCAATATATCCTTGTCTTACCCCTTCATTTATTGCATCCTCTAAGTTTCCACCAACTATATGAACATCCTGACCTATTTCCATAAAAACAACTGCCATACCTGTATCTTGGCACATTGGCATCTGTTCCTTTTCTGCTATTTCACTGTTATTTATTAATATATCAAGTATCTCTTTTCCAAGCTTTGAAGTTTCCTTCTCTTTAAACTCATAAAACTTATTTTTTATATCTTCGCCTAAATAATAGTTTGCATCCATACAAAGTTTTTTTATAGTCTCTGTAATTTGTGAAATATGAACCTCTCTCATAATATTCCTCCTAAAAGTTTAATAGGGCTACTCTCAAAACCAGCTATTTGTAAGTTTTGGTGCCATGAACAATCATGGCACCATTTTACTTAAATAACTAAATATAAATATCTTTAAAATCGTTTTGAGCTAGCCCCTTTTATTACTTTGTTATTGCTGCTTCTCTTTTTAAATTTATTCTTTCTCTTGCCTTTGCTAAAGTTATAACTCTGTTCATTTCGTTGTATACTATCATAAATCCTTCATCAACACCCATACCTGGTTTTGCAAGACATTGGTCAGCTCCACACGCTATTGCAATATTTGTACAGATTTGTGCTGAACGGTCTGTTTCATTACATGTTCCTCCACAGTACGCACCAACACCGTGTTTCTTACAATATAGGATTGATTCAACTATATTGTTTATACCACCTAAGTCTGGAGTCTTTATTTGAATCATATCTGCAGCTTCTTCATCAACAAATAGTTTTATGTCTTCCCATGTATTACACCATTCATCTGCAACTAATTCAACATTTATATTTCTCTTTTTAAGTTCTTGTCTTAATTCCTTTAGTGCTTTCCATTGTCCTTCTCTGTTTTCAACATCCATTGGTCCTTCTATTCTTAGTTTAAATGGAGCTGCTACCTTTTCAAGTTCTCCTAAGTATTCTGCCATTTTAACTGTATCATTGTTAAATGCGATACCTATTGTTCCATAAACATCTATGTGTAAAACAGGCTCATATCCCTCTTCTGTTCTTAGATGCTTTATTCTATCTCTAAGCCATGCAACATAGTCCTTTAAAAGTTCTCCGTTTCTTCCTAGTTTTTCATCAACATTGTTTATAAGACCATGTGGCAATACATCTGCTCCTTTTATTATCATCTTATCTACGTTGTTATATCTATCATCACCTGATTGAGTGAATATTGGTATTCTCTTCATTTCGCCTTCGATTTTGTATTCATCTTTTATTACTTCTGCCATTGTAATTTTTCTAACCTTTGATACTGCATCTAATATTGCTTGAGTAACACCATATCTTATTGCTGTATGAAGTCTTTTTCCATCAACTTCTAATGAGTCTATTTCCTCTGCTAGTTCTTTAAATCTTGTAACTTCCCTTCCAATTAACTTTGGTGCTATATGCTGCTCTATAACAGGTATAAAGTCCTTTGCTAAAAATAGTGGGTCTCTTCCGCCAGCCCCTGAATATTGAACTGCTGCACAGTCACCAAATGCAACTTGGCCATCCTCTAATATTAACATTACTGAAATTGATTCTCCAGCCTGTCTAATCTTTTTAAAACCTTCTGTTGCTGGCTCACCAACATATGTGAAACCATCATGTTTTGCACCCTTTTTTATTGCTCTTTGGTCATCAAAGAAAAATCCTGTTCTACCTGCTGAACAAATAACATCTATTATTCTCATAATTTTTCCCCCTATTATTTCATATTTTCTGGTCTTCCAACTAGTACTCCCTTTCCAACAGCAAATATATCATCAACTGCCATTTGGAAACTTACTGGTCTGCCTTCATATTTTGCTCTTTCCTCTAATAGCTGTCTATTGAAGTCTTTTATTTCTTTTGTAAATGGTATATTACCAAACTCTAAATATCTAACCGCACCATTGTTGTCTCTTGCTGGTATAATAAGCCCTGCATTGTATTTACTTGGAGCAAAAGGAATATCTAAAACTCCTGCCTCAAATGCCTTAACTGTTCCAACAGCTAAATCTCCATTTCCTAATTCAAATACTTTATCTAATATACATTTTGTTTCTGCCTTTATTAGTTCTATTTCAGCCTTTAATTCTTTTGATTCAGTTAGTCTTTGACCTCTTAGAAGATTTAATGTTTGCTTTGTAGCCTTTATTCCTGCTGCATTTGCTTCTTTTGTTGGAATTCCAACAGCCTCATGTGGAGTCTTTACTATAACTTTTGTAGCACCTGCTAATGCTGCTGTTGCTGAACCCCATGATATAACTCCAAATGCCTTTGATTCATCATGTGGGAATCCTCCCATCCATTGATGGAATACTGTTGTTAGATACACATCATATCCAAACTTTCTAAAGTATTCTTCTGCTTGTTCAACAAGTGCTCTTATAGCCGCAACGTCTTGAACAAGATTTCCACATTGGCCATATCCTAAAGTTAGGTTTTTAACTCCTTGTTCTGCTGCTAAAAGTCCTTCTATAATTGCAACTGCATTTGACATACTAGGTGGTACTAATGTTCCTGTAAGTGGTCCAAATGGTTCACGGTTTAATTCAATTCCCATTTCTTCATACATACCAACTAATCTATCACAGTACTGCCAATCCCTTATGCACTTATCAACTGGAACGCTTTTTGCGTAAGGAATATTATATGAAATTCCTCCACCTTCATTTGATGTCCAGCCTGATGCATGTATAATTTCTGATAAAAGTCTTGCATCTGGTGTACCATGTCTTGCTTGTAGTGGAAGGTCAACTGCTTCAAAAACCTTTCTACAACCTTCTAAACCATAGTTTACAGCTGGGAATCCATTTAGCATTGAACGACCTGCTTTTTTACTTTCTTCAATACCAACTTCACATTCATTATATCTATTTTGTCTTGTATAGCTATCTATTGTTGATGGTAGTAAGTCTGCTTCTCCTTCATTTTGAAGATATCTTAACAGATTTATATGTTCCTCTAAAAGAGCAACTCCTGCTCTTGGCTGTGCTAATGTAATTCCGTTTTCCTTTGCATATCTTAATTTTTTAGGGAAGTTCTTATGTTCAGGAACCTTTTTTAAATATTCTGCCGCATCCTCTAAGCTTAAATTGGCACCTGTTGGCCATTGTCTTAATACCTCTTCTCTCTCTTTAAAAAACTCATCATTTGTAAGCTTTTTATTTTTTAACTCCATATAAGTTCCTCCTTAAGCCTTTACTATATATTTTTTCATTATCCTAACAGCCATATCTGGATATTCCTCTGATAATAGTCCCATTGCAGATAAAATGTATTTTTTATCAACTAAAATGTTTGGATTTGTTGGTTTTAAGTAATTTGGTGTTTCCATATTAAATAGTCCAGCTCTAAGAATCTTTTCAGGGTTTCTACTGTGGACCAATACTCCACCAGTTCCAATAATGTTTTTAACATTAAGTAGGTCCTTTCCAACCTGTGAATAAATAATTCCCATAGGAGTATAAACACTTTCTATGGTTCCAACATGTCTTTCCATAGCAATTTCTGTTGCAACCATTCCCATTGCTTCGTCAAATTCATATTCTTCATCTGTTTGAGGAATTATATTTACATTTTGTTGAAGAAATTTGCATCTTTCTTCAACATCAAATGGTGTATTTGGTGCATACTTTTTTATTCTTCTGGTTCCCGAAGCCTCAAATAAGGAAATTGCACTAACCCTCATTCCTAAGTCACCTTCAACCGTTCTTTTGGCATATGGTTCCTGTAACCCCCTTAAAGTAACACCTGGTTTTGATGGGTCGCCCTTTGCAATTGAGTGAACATCTGTTGTAGCACCACCAATATCAATAATAACAAGTTCACCTATTCCTTCTTCTTTATCTGAACCATCAGCTAACACCTTTGCAGCCTTAAGTACAGCAGCAGGTGTTGGCATTAATATTCCATTTATAAAATTCTCAGCCTTCTTCATACCCTTTGCTTCTATAATCTTTTGCATAAATATGCTTCTTATTACTTCTCTTGCAGGTTCTACATTAATTGTGTTAAGCTTTGGCATAACATTTTCTGTTATTTTATAAAATACTCCTGCATTATTAAATATTTCTTCTATCTCATCATTGGCATTTTTATTTCCAGCAACAACTATTGGTACATCCTTAATGTGCTCAGCAATAAGCTTAGCATTGTGGATTATACAATCTTTATTACCACCATTTGTTCCACCTGCTAAAAGTATAATATCTGGCTTTTTAGATATTATTTCATCTATTTCATGTTTATTTAGTTCATAACTATAAACACCAAGTATTCTAGCTCCTGCCCCTAGGGCCGCCCTTTTAGCAGCTTCTGCTGTAAGCTCTGGAACAAGACCTATTGCAACCATTTTTAAACCACCAGCTGCACTAGAGCATGCAAGCTTTTTTACAAAATTTACTTCTTTATTTCCAATGTTTTGTATCAACTTTTCATATGCCTTGTTGAAGCCTATCATTATGTCTGTGTTTACAGTTGTTAAATCCTTTGCTGTTGCTAAAATTTCTTCATTTTCAATATCGATTGCCGTAAGTTTTGTGTAGGTGCTTCCAAAATCAATTAATAAAATTGCATCCATATAATCACCTTCAAATTATTCTATACCTAAATCCTTCTTTAAGTCTTTTATTGATATATTTATATCTGTTCCTGGTGGATATGCTCTATTGAATCCCATATCCAAAAATCTCTTTTCAACTTCTTTCCAATCTTGTTTTCCAACAACTAGGTTACCACCAACATAAAGAATTATTCCCTTAAGTCCAGCCTCATCACATTTTTCTCTAAATCCTCTACAATCTATTTCACCATGTCCATATAGTGATGAAACAAGTATTGCATCTGCATTTGTTTCTATTGCCGCATTAATAAAGTCTTCTTGAGGACTTAAAACACCTATGTTTACTACATTAAATCCATTTTCCTTAAGAGCATGTTCGATTATCTTGTTACCAACTGCGTGACAATCCGCTCCTATAACTCCTATTACTACAGTTTTTCCATTTTGCATAAAAATCCTCCCTCATTCCTTTATATTTTCTTTAACTCTATCATTTTAGATATAATAGCCTTGACACTTCCTTGGTCAAGGTTATAATCAAAACTTATTATTTCCCTTCCATCATTAACTAAACCAGCTACCTCTTTACGTCTTCCTGGGGAAACTATAATTGCATCTGATGTGTTTATTAAGTCTAATACTTTGTCTATTTCTTTACTTGTAGTTGCCTCTATATTAACCTCTAAACCTGCTGATTTTAGTGCACTTTCAACCTTGAATTGAAACTCACTAGAAATGCATATAAGTCCAAACTTTGTACCCTTAGGATACTTTGCTATTCTAACAATAGCCTCAAGGCAAGGTGTTATGGCAACTCCTAATACTTCTTTATCTAAATCTGATATTAATGTTTTTACTTCATTGACATGATTGAATGTTGCAATAATGAGTTGTGCTCTATTTAATGCTTCTTCTGTTTTTTCATCTCTATCCTTAAGTTCCTTTATTGTAAGTGGTAAAATATTAAGATTTGTTTCTGCAGATAATTCCTTTGCAAATTCTTTTGCTTGTTCTATGTTACATTCAACAAATATTGCATTGATATTTTTTATAATATCTTGTTTTTCCTTTACTCTGTCTTTTACAAGAGCAAGGAACTCATCAGAAGATAGCCCCATCTCAAGTGCTTCTTCTAATCCTAAATCTATAATCTTTAAAAGCCTATCGTTTATGCTATGTCTTTTCCATGTTTTAGCTTCTTCAGCAACAAAAGTTCCTCTTCCTTGATAGGAAACAATAACTCCCTCTTGTTCAAGAAGCTTATATGCCGCACTTATGGTATTTCTACTTGTCTTTAATTTAGTAGAGAGTTCCCTTTCAGTTGGCATTTTAGTTCCGACCTTTAAAGTTCCATTTTTAATTTGTTCCATTATTTGATTTTTTACTTGTATGTACAAAGGAATTCCGCTTTTTTTATCAATAATAATATTCATATTTTACACCTCTAGTTCCAATTGGCATATTGGATTAGTCCATTAGGTCCATTTTTATTTTACCACTTTATAATTGTATTAACTAACTTAATTTTCTGTCATATTTTAATGTAATTAGTCATATTCATTATTTAACCTTAATTATGTCCATTTCTTTTGTTTTTTATCTATTTTTTATACTATTTTAAACAACCCAGTACAAATAATAAGTGACCAAATTTAAATATACGCAGTATATAATTTACAGATAAAATTAGAGCCATTAAACAATTAAAGAAGTATATTGATATAAA
>JAOAAJ010000128.1 GCA_026418935.1 Caloramator sp.
TAAAATTATTTCTTAGGCACAGTTTCCCAATCCTTGAGGAACTTTTCTATTCCTATATCAGTCATAGGATGTTTTGTCATTTGTACAAGTACCTTATATGGTACTGTTGCAATATGTGCACCTGCGAGTGCTGCTTCAACAACGTGCATTGGATGTCTTATACTTGCAGCTATAATTTCAGTTTCAATTCCATAGTTATCAAATATTCTAACTATCTCTTCAATTAAAGTCATTCCATTATGTCCTATATCATCTAATCTTCCTACAAATGGGCTAACATAAGTCGCACCAGCCTTTGCAGCAAGCAGAGCCTGTGCTGATGAGAAAATCAATGTAACATTTGTTTTGATTCCTTCTTTTGAAAGAACCTTAACAGCCTTTAGTCCTTCAAGTGTCATAGGTATCTTTATTACTATATTCTTGTGAATTTTAGCAAGTTCCCTTGCCTCCTTAATCATTCCCTCAGCCTCAAGGCTTATTACCTCTGCACTTATTGGACCATCTACGATTTCAGTAATTTCCCTTACAACTTCAACAAAGTCTCTTCCTTCCTTTGCAATAAGAGAAGGATTTGTAGTAACTCCACATATTATTCCTAACTTTTCTGCCTCTCTAATTTCATCAACATTGGCAGTATCAATAAAAAGTTTCATATAATCACTCCCCATAGTAGTATATTTATTTTATAACCCACCTCTTTGTTTTATCTATAACTCCAAGATGAGTTAATAATTCAAGCATATCATCCATATACCTATTAACCATATCATCTACAAGATATTCTTTCCCCAAAAATGCAATTTCCATACCACAAACAGGGCAAGCTAAAATATTGACTGACTTATCTATTAAATCCTTTATTTTATATTTATATCTATGTGTTTCTCCACAAGCTATACATGGTATATCTATGTCAACTTCTCCCTTTGTCGCACTTACTTTAAGCACAATGTTTCCACAAGAACATCTTCTGCTTGTTGGCCTTTTTGCCTCAAACAAATTAATATGGAAACTTGTGTAACTTCCGCACTCACTGCACTTTACTGCAGCCTTTATGGAAGAATCCATAATCATTTTTTTCACCTCCATAATCATATATTCTTCACTAAAATTAAAATTCCTTCTATGTCGAAAAAAATATTTTTTTGTCAATGTATATTTAAAAGGATTTGATTGTTTTTTGAAGAATATAAATATTATGAAAATATTTTTAAGGGGGTAACAGTATGCCAATTGGAGAGAAGGTTGTAATTAGGGTAAGAATGTCGAGCCACGATGCACACTATGCTGGCAATTTAGTAGATGGTGCAAAAATGCTTCAATTGTTCGGTGATGTTGCTACAGAACTTTTAATACGTCACGATGGAGATGAAGGGCTCTTTAGAGCCTATGATAGTGTTGAATTCTTAGCACCAGTTTATGCTGGTGACTATATTGAAGCTATTGGAGAAATTGTTGAGGTTGGTAACACATCAAGAAAAATGAAATTTGAGGCAAGAAAAGTTATAACTTCTGCAAACATTCCTGATAATGATTCTGCCTGTGATGTTCTTGATAATCCTATCGTAGTATGTAGAGCATCTGGAACTTGTGTTGTTCCAAAGGATAAGCAAAGATTTAATAGGGGGTAATTTTATGGAAAAGCTTATAATAACTTGTGCTCTAACAGGTGCAGAAGTAACAAAGGAACAAAACCCTGCTGTCCCATACACTGCTGAAGAGATGGCACAGTCAGCATATGAGGCATATATGGCAGGTGCATCTATACTTCATATCCACGTTAGAGAAGATAATGGCACTCCAACCCAAAATAAAGAGAGGTTTAAAGTAATACTTGATGCAATAAAAAAGAGATGCCCTGATGCAATACTTCAGGTTACAACAGGCGGTGCAGTTGGTATGAGCGATGAGGAAAGGCTTGCACCTGTTGAATTAAGGCCAGAGATGGCAACACTTGATGCAGGTACAATAAACTTTGGTGATGAGGTTTTTGTAAATAGCTTCCCATCCCTTATAAACTTTGCAAAAAAGATGAAAGAGCTAAATGTAAAACCTGAAATTGAGGTCTTTGATAGAGGAATGGTTGAAAACGCCAAAAGACTTGTTAAAATGGGACTTTTAGATACACCCCTTCATTTTGACTTTGTTTTAGGAGTTCCATCTGGTATGCCTGCTGATATAGACAGTCTAACATATATGGTAAGGTCTATTCCTGAAGGTTCAACATGGACAGTCGCAGGTATTGGAAGACATCAGCTTCCTATGGCAGTTTATGCAATACTTCTTGGTGGACATGTAAGAGTCGGACTTGAGGATAATATATACTACAATAAAGGTGAACTTGCTAAATCAAACGCTCAACTTGTTGAAAGGATTGTAAGAATTACAAAGGAGCTTGGAAGAGATATTGCAACTCCAAGTGAAGCGAGAAGAATATTAAACATTAAATAATTATTAATATTTTTATTAGAGCCCCATAAATGGATTTTTAAATCCATATTGGGGCTTTATAAACCACTTCTTAACAACCTTTCTTAAATTTATAAAGACATTTATATTAAATCTAATTAAGTTAAATTTAAAGGTGGGATATTATGCTTTTTATTGTAAACCCTAAGGCAGGTAACGGACGTGCTCTTAAGGCTGTTGAAAATATAAAAAATATATGTAACAAAAATGGTATAGACTACTCAATCGAGCTTACTAGTTATCCTGAGAATGCTATAGAAATTGCAAGCAAAAACGTAACAAAATTTAAAAGAATTATTGCAGTAGGTGGTGATGGTACTTTAAATGAAGTATTAAATGGAATTATAGATAGTGATGTTGCCCTTGGGGTACTACCCTGTGGTACAGGAAACGACTTTGCAAAAATAATATATAAAACAATGGAAATTAATAAAATTATTGAACTATTAATC
>JAOAAJ010000134.1 GCA_026418935.1 Caloramator sp.
ATCCCATTTTATAAAACTTATATCATTTTGTGTTAAAAGCTCGTCAAGTACATTATACACATAATCCTGAACTTCCTTTAAGGTCATATTTAAAACAAGTTGGTTTCTTGCAGTAGTGCATTTTCTATTGTTAAAGTGGTAAACCCAATCTGGGTGATTTCTATACAGGTTACTATCTAAGTTTACCATTTCAGGCTCAACCCATATTCCAAAGTCCATTCCTAAAGATTTGACTTCATCAATTAGAGGTTTTAAACCTTGTGGGAACTTTTCCTTGTTTACACACCAATCTCCAAGGCCTGCTCTATCGCTGTTTCTCTCTCCAAACCACCCGTCATCTACAACAAACAGTTCACATCCTATCTCCTTTGCCCTCTTTGCAAGCTCTATTTGTTCACTACACTTTACATCAAATAAAGTAGCCTCCCAAGAATTATATAAAACCGGTCGTATTCTTTTATTAAAGTTCTTAGGCATTAATTCCTTTCTAATAAATCTATGCATTCTTCTTGACATATCCCCAAAACCCTTTTTTGTATAACCAAAATAAACGGTTGGTGAAGTAAAACTTTCACCCTTTTCTAATGTAATTAAAAAATCAAAGTCATTAACCCCAGATAGCACCCTTGTATAACCATAGGGCATTCCCTCTGCAACTATTTTAAAATTGCCGCTTAACTCTAACGCTCCAAAATAGACTTCTCCCTTATCCTCCTCTGCATTCCTTTCAACAATAAAATATGGATTGTTGTTATGCCCTGTATTGCCCTTTCTACTCTCTAAAACAACTTTACTATATCCTACCTCTTGCCTAAACCTTACCCCTTCTTTACCCCAATGCCCTCCAACATTATTTATATAGTATTCTAATCCTTCAAGGTTTAATTCAATGGAGAACACCTTTTCTATTCTAATCCTATCTTCACCTATATTCTTAACTTCAACACATCTTGCAAGTAGATCCTGTTCTTCAAGTACCATATATTTAAGTACAACTTCTATTTTATAATGTTCATCATGAAGTATAACTTCAACATAATCATCCTCTACTTTAACATCCTTTAACTTTAATACAAGGTCTCTTGTTCCATCTTCAAACTCAACCTTAAGACAGGTTTCTTTAAACCTCAATTTACCGTGATAAGAAAACTCCTCCATTGCTACATCATATATTGAATCATTTGAGGAAACCTCCTTAACCTCTTCAAGTTCAAAATCCTCTAAAGGTATTTCTTCCCCAAAATAAACGTGCCTTATAAAATCATCCTCTAATTTAAACACATACTGCATTGATTTAGTATTTAAACCAATATAATCGTTATATTTTCTTACCCCCATCTATTTCACCTCTATAATCTTACTATCATAAGGCATAAGTTTTATGCCAAAGGCCTCCTTCTCTTCCTCTGTATGATTCATAACAAACATATACTCCTTACCGTTTAAATATCTTGTATATACCTCAACCCCATAAGGAGTACTATAGTATTCTATATCGTTTTTAACTATAATTTCCTCTGCTATTTTTGATAATATCTCTTCATCAGCAGAAGTTCCTATATAATATACTTCTCCCTCTCCAAATCTATTTAATGTTATACATGCCTTTTCTCTATAGAACTTGTCCTGATACCTATAAAGAACCTCAGCCTCTTTTGCATTTATCATTTCCCTCATTACGCTACATTTTGTTGTTCCAAATTTACCGTCTGCATAGGCAAATTGCCCCTCCTGAAGTGATTCTATCTCCTCTACTTCAATTCCTGTAAGTTCAGTTAAGTTACAGGGCATTGCCTTTCCAAGATAAAGATTATTGTTTCTGTCCTTTATAGATGTTCTGTAGGTAAAGACAACTGTTCCACCTTTTTTAACAAAATCCTCAAGTTTAGACTTTAACTCCTCATCAACTATCATCATAACAGGTAGTACTACTACCTTATAACCACTAAAGTCATCCTTTGCATCTATTACATCTATATGAGTATTATGTCTATAGAAGGCTGTATATAGCTTTAGCATTTCCTCTTTAAAGTTGAAGGCTGTACTTTGAGGCTGAATCTTCCAAGCCCATATATTTTCATAATCATATAAAAAGGCTATTTCTGATTTAATTGGGCTTTGAAGAAGCTCCTTATGCTCCTTAACATCTTTAAAAAACTCCTTAACCTCTCTATATTTTCTTCCCTCTCTGTTGTCCTGATCAATAATACCCAAACAAAACTCCTCTGTTCCAAAGGTTGCAGTTCTATATCTAAAGAAAAGTACAGATTGTGCACCGTGGGCTACTGCCTGATATGCCCACATTTTTGCTTGGTTTGGTCTTGGAAGGTATCCTATAATTGTATGTCCCTGTGCTCCCATAAGTTCTTCAACAATCCAAAAGTTTTGCCTCTTTAGACCCCTTATAAAATCTAAATCCATTGCTATGTTAGCAGGAGTAATTGGTTCCTTTAACCCTCCCCATACTGGGTAGTTGTCATAGGAAGCAACATCCATATTTCTTGCCATTTCTCTATGGTCAAAATTTTTATCAAAATATCCACCTGCTATGTTAGTTGTAATAACTGCCTTTTCTCCCAAAACATCTCTTAAAATGTCCACCTGAAGCTTTGCATATTCATTTATTGACCTTGACATAAATCTCTTGTAATCAAGCTGCATTGAAGGATTGTGATATGTTATTGTCTTAAGTGGTAGTGGAATTTCATCAAAGGTGTTATAGGTTTGACTCCAAAATACTGTTCCCCAAGCTTTGTTTAGGTTATCTATCGTTACATACTTTTCTTTTAGATAATTTCTAAACTCCCTTTTACAAGTATCACAAAAACACAAATCACTACCTTCGTGTCCAAACTCATTATCAATCTGCCAAGCTATTATTGACTCCTCATTTTTAAAGTGATTTACAAGCTGTGTAACTATCTTTTTAGTATATTCTCTATATATCTCGTTATTATAACAGTACATTCTTCTTCCACCAAAACTCTTTGGCATTAAGTTTTCATCCCTTTGGAGTACTTCAGGATATTTATTTATAAGCCAAGCTGGTGGAGTTGCAGTTGGCGTTCCAAATATAACTTTTATGCCCTTTTTCTTTAGCTTTTCTATAACCATATCAAAGAAGGAAAAATCGTATTCACCCTCTTTTTTCTCCATTATGTGCCAAGCAAATTCTCCAATTCTAACAACTTCAACCCCCATATCTACCATTCTATCAATATCTTTGTCCATCATCTGAGTAGGCCAGTGTTCTGGATAATAATCAACTCCAAAAAAACTTTTCATTTTATACACCCCTTTAGAAAACGTTTTCAGTTATATTATAAAATAATTTTTCTAAATTGTCCATCAATTTAATCTCAACAAAAGTCTCACATTTAGTCCTACTGGTAACTAAATGTGAGACTTATATCACAATCTGCAACTTTCTCTTAATACTAATTTTGTATTAATCAATACCTTATCAGCTTCATATCCTGATTCTATGTAATTAAGAAGCATTTCTGCTGACTTCTCTCCAAGCTTTTTCATATTTTGGTCAACAGTTGATAGCTTTGGTGTTGTCATTTGAGATAGGATTATATTGTCAAAACCAATAATCGAAAATTCATCTGGAACTTTAATACCAAGTTCAAGACAGGCATTTAAAACACCTGTTGCCATAAGGTCGTTGCAGGCAATAAGTGCAGTAAAATCTTCCCCAAGTTTAATTTCACTACTTATACTTAAAATTGCCTTTTTAGTATTTTCAACAACTTCAATACTATTACCTGCATTTACCGTTAATATATATTCTCTACTTCCTATATTTTTAATGAATTTCTTATATATATTCTCCTTTAAATCATAGGAATAACTGCTTTCCCCTCTTACAAATATTATGTTTTTATGCCCTGTTTTATTAAGGTGTTTTAGGGCATTTTTAAATCCATTTTCTTCATTGCTTATAACAAAGCTTAAATCTATCTCCTGATGATATCCATTTACAAAAACAACAGGAACTGTGTTTACAATTTCATTATAAAAACCTGAAAGTATGTTTTCAGTTTGAGGGTCTACAACTATTATCCCGTCTACATATCTTTCTATAAACTTATTTACTGCATTAATTTCTGCCTTTGCATCTCCATTTGTTATATTTAAAAATATATCATAGCTGTTCATTCTTGCATATTTTTCTATTCCATCTACAACTTCAGTAAAATACATATTTGTAATACTTGGAACAACAATTCCAATGCTATTTGTCTTTCTACAAACAAGGCTTCGTGCAATTGGATTTGGTTGAAAGTTAAGCTTCTTTATTGCTTCTTCAACCCTCTGCCTTGTTTCTTGTTTTACTGGATAATTCCCATTTATGACTCTTGACACAGTTGTAATAGAAACCCCAGCCTCTTTTGCTACATCATTTATAGTAACTGCCATAAACATCACCCTATCATCTTTATTCAAATACATTATACGAATATTTTTACAACTTGTCTATTATATTCATAAAATAAATTAGATTAGGAAATATCCTAATCTAATTTATTTTAACACCTCTATTAAATTTCTCTTTATCTCATCTGCCACCATTTGAGGTGCCTTGTGGGCTCCTCCTGCTGGTTCTTTTATTATCCTACTTATAATTCCAAGCTCCTTTAGGTCAAAGGCTGTCATTTTCATAACGTCAGCGGCCTCCTTTGCACGGGATGCATCCTTCCAAAGAATACTTGCAAATCCT
>JAOAAJ010000017.1 GCA_026418935.1 Caloramator sp.
TCCTTTGTGGGTTCATCTAATCAAAGAATAATAGATGTTAAAAAATCATTGGAGAATAATAAAGTAGTAGAAATAGAGTGGTGATTTTATGGGATTTGGGTATCTTAATATAAATGGTAGTTTATATTTAAAAAATAATGAGCTTTATGATTTAGGTATTAAACATTTTTTCTCAACAAGAAAAGGTGGATATAGTATAGGAAATTATAGTGAGTTTAATTTAGGTTTATATACAGAAGATGAAAGTGCAGAAAAAAATTTAATAAAAGCTCTAATTGATAATACTATGAATGTAGATAAGGCTGTTTTTTTAAGACAGGTACACGGTGATGAAATATATATAGTAGATAGAGAAAATTATACAGAGATTAGGGGAAAGTTTGGGGATGCCCTAATTACTAAAGATATAGGAATACCTATAGGTGTTTTTACTGCTGACTGTGTTCCAATCATAGTTGTTGATTATACAAATAAAATTGTTGCAGCTGTACATGCAGGATGGAAGGGAACATATAAAAAGATATTAAAAAAAACAATAGAAAAGATGATAATGGAATTGAACGCAGATATAGAAAATATTTTTGTTATACTTGGTCCTGCAATTTTATCCTGCTGTTTTGAAGTAGGTGAAGATGTTTTTAATAAATTTAATTTTAAAGAAAAAAGAGATGGCAAATATTATGTTGATTTATATTTAGAAAATAAGAAGCAGGCAGTAGATTTAGGTATATTAGAAAAAAATATTTTCTTATCCAACATTTGCACAAAATGCAATAATGATTTATTCTATTCATATAGAGTAAATAATAATACAGGTAGAATTGGTACCTTTATTTCACTCTAAGGAGGTAAATCTATGGCATCTGAAAAGATACTTATAATTGATGATGAACTTCATATAGTAGAACTTATTAAATATAATCTTGAAATGAATGGATACAAGGTTTATTATGCTCTAAATGGAACAGAAGGAATAAATATTGCATATGAAAAGAAGCCAGATTTAATATTACTTGATATAATGCTTCCAGAGATGGATGGATTCGAGGTTTGCAAAAAAATCAAAAGAGATGATGAGCTTGCTAATATTCCAATAATAATGTTAACTGCTAAGGGAGAGGAGTTTGACAAGATATTAGGTTTAGAACTTGGTGCAGATGATTATATAACCAAGCCCTTTTCTGTGCGTGAACTTGTAGCAAGAATAAAGGTTGTTTTAAGGAGAAATACAAAGGATGAAAAGCAACAGAATGTAATAAACATAGGAAATTTGACTATAGATTTAGAAAGGCATGAAGTTATAAAGGATGGAAGAAAGATAGAATTAACTCTTAAGGAATTTGAACTTCTTAAACTACTTGTTTTAAATAAGGGGAAGGTTATGACACGTGATTTCCTTTTAGATAGAATATGGGGATATGAATATTATGGAGAAACAAGAACAGTTGATGTTCATGTAAGACACCTAAGACAGAAGATTGAGGATGATGATAAAAATCCAAGATATATTGAAACTGTAAGGGGAATAGGATATAAGTTTAAGGATTAATGGTGATTTTATGAGGAAAAAGTTGATTTTTTTTATAATGCCTATAGTGTTTTTTTGTGTGCTTTTAAATTTTTATCTTTTTTATATTATTTTAAATAAATATAATCTATATCCATATGTTTTAGATACTATTCAATTTAGATTTGATTTTATACAGTATGCTGTAGCAAGTATAGTATTTACATTTATTTTTACTTGCATTATGGTTATTTTTAAGCTTGATTTTATTATCAATCCAATAAAAAAATTGACCAATACCGCAACAAAAATTGCATTAGGACAATATGAAAAAAGAATAGAGTTTTATGAGGCAGATGAAATAGGTCAACTAAGCCATTCCTTTAATCTAATGGCAAGTAGATTGGAAGAAACAATAAAGGATTTGAATGACAAAAAAAACAAACTTTATTCAATTTTAAATAGTATGGATGATGGAGTTATCTTTGTTGATCTTGAAAAAAATATTTTGTTAATAAATCCTGCTGCAAAGGAAATATTTAACGTAAAGGGAGAACCAAAGAATAGATATATATTAGAGGTAATAAGGGATAGTAGGATAGAGGAACTTATAAATAATCCCGATGAAACACCTGTTGAAATTATAGTACATGGGGAAAAGGAAAGGATATTGCAGGTTAAGTCTATCTCTGTATCAGACTATGGAACAGGAAATATAATTGGTGTTCTGCTTGTCATTCACGATGTAACAAAAATAAAAGCTCTTGAAAATATTAGGTCAGAGTTTGTTGCAAATGTATCCCATGAGTTAAAAACACCTCTTACATCTATTAAAGGATTTGCAGAGACCTTGAAGTATGTAGAAGATAAAGAGACAAGAGATAAATTTTTAGACATTATATATGTAGAATCAGAAAGGCTATCCAGACTAATAAATGATATATTAACTTTATCCGAACTTGAGAATAAGGATTATGCAATTAATTTCCAAAAGGTATGTTTAAATGAATGCATAACTGAAGTTTATTATATTATGGAAAGGATTGCTCTTGAGAAGAACATAAGATTGTCAATTAATAACTGTGAAGAACAACTATATATTTATGGAGATAGAGATAAATTTAAACAGATGATTATAAATTTAGTAGATAATGCTATTAAATACACTCCTCAAAATGGTGAAGTATATTTAGAGCTTGTAAAACACAATGACAATGCAAAGATTGAAGTAAGAGATACGGGCATAGGAATTCCTAAAAAACATCTACCAAGACTTTTTGAAAGGTTCTATAGAGTTGATAAGGCAAGATCAAGGTCAATGGGAGGAACTGGACTTGGACTTGCGATTGTAAAGCATATTGCACTGTTATTTAAAGGCAATATATATGTAGATAGTGAAGTAAACAAGGGTACGACCTTTACTATTACACTTCCTCTATTTGATAACAAATAATTAGTTCTTATCAATAGTTGAGCGGGGATTTAATAAAATTCCTGCTCTTTTAATTTATAACTTTATCCTTAATATTGCATATTTTTATTATAAATGTTATTATTACATAATGAAATTATAAATGGAGTGAAGTTTATGGAATACCAAAGAAAGAATATTGTAGTTACAGACGTTGCAAGGAACAGTTTAGCTCAAAAATATGGCATAGAACCCTTTGATGAGATTATTTCAATTAATGGTGTTGATGTATTAGATACTATTGAGTACAGATATATAACAACAGACAGTAATATCAATATAAAACTTAAAAAAAGGAATGGAGACATTAAAGAAGTATTAATTAAAAAGGATCCCTATGAAGATTTAGGTATTGAATTTGATGATCCCTATATAAATAATCCAAGGAGATGTTCAAATAAGTGTATATTTTGCTTTATAGACCAGTTGCCTAAGGGTATGAGGGATACATTATACTTTAAGGATGATGATTCAAGGCTTTCCTTTTTACAGGGTAACTTTATAACCCTTACAAATATGAAGGATGAGGATATAGAGAGAATAATAAGATTTAAAATTAGTCCAATAAATGTATCAGTTCATACAACAAATCCAGAACTTAGAGTTAAAATGTTAAATAACAAAAGAGCTGGAAAGGTATTAGAATATTTAAAGAAGCTCACAGATGCAGGAATAAAAGTAAACTGTCAAATAGTTTTGTGCCCAGGTATAAATGATGGAGAGGAACTTGAAGGTACAATAAGGGATTTATATACTATGTATCCTAACATATCAAATGTTGCAGTTGTACCTGTTGGAATTACGAAGTTTAGAGAGGGACTATATCCACTAAAGTCCTTCAACAAGGAATCGGCAAAGAGATTAATAGAGCAGGTTGAAAAAATACAAAGGGAGATTGAAAAAGAGGTTGCTGTTCCTTTTGTTAGATTGGCAGATGAGTTCTATATTATGGCAGAGAAAGAATTACCAAGCTATGAGCATTATGATGATTTTGAACAGCTTGAAGATGGAATAGGTATGATTAGATTCTTTGAAAGATGCGTTGAGAATGATATTGATTATTTTGAATTTAACGGTAGAGGTAAAAAGTTTTCAATAGCAACTTCTATATCAAGCTACAATTTTATAAAAGACATCGCTATGAAGATAGAAAGTAAATTTAATGTGGATATAAAGGTTTATCCTATTATAAATAATTTCTTTGGAGAAAAAATAACAGTAACAGGTCTTTTAACAGGTAAAGATCTATATGAACAGTTAAAGGGTAAGGTAGATGGGACAGT
>JAOAAJ010000035.1 GCA_026418935.1 Caloramator sp.
AATTACAGCATACCACGAAGCTGGACATGCTCTTGTTTCAAAACTTACAGGAAACTCAAACGTAAGAAAAATAACAATTATACCAAGCACAAAGGGTGCAGGTGGATATACTTTAACAGTTCCAAAGGATACAAACTATCAAACTAAAAAAATGCTCCTTGACACAGTGAAAATATATCTTGCAGGAAGGGCTGCTGAAGAAATAATTTTTGGTAAAGAAAATATAACAACTGGTGCTTCAAACGACATAAAAAAGGTGACAGAAATAATAATTAGTATGATTAAGGATTTTGGCATGTTTGAAACCTCTGGGCTTTTGAGCTATTCTGTTATTCAGGAAAATTCATATATTGACATGAAGCAAATAGTAGATGCAGCAAATGATATTGTTAAAAAGCTCTATAGTGAAGTTTTAGATATTTTAAATGAAAATATTGAAAAACTACACAGACTATCTAATGTTTTATTAGAAAAAGAAACTATTTACGAAGAAGAAATTGATTGTATTCTTCAATAACTTTTAAAAATTTTATAGAATGGAACATGTTAATATAGAAGCATAAATTAACCCTATGAAGGATTTTAAAGTAATTATTTCTCAAATCAATCTCTTCATAGGGTTTTCTTAAACTTTACTACTACCAAAGATGTTTGTCAGAAAGCTTTCATAATTAAAGATAAAATGGAATATAAAAATTAATTATAAAAATAGAGCATTCCTTTATCGTATTTTAAAAATTTCTTACCCATAGAAACAGAACTTGATTCATGGATACTATATTTTTTCTTAAGTTCTTCCTTTATATAATTTTTGTTTAGGAGATGTCCAACAAAATAGACTTTAAAATTATCCTCTCTGCTTACAGCAATAGAAAAACTATCTTTGCTATTCCATTTTCTTAAATTATCAACTATATTTATTAAATCCTCTAAAACCTCATACCCTGCTTCTATTTCAAATAATATAGACTCTTTATTAATTATATCCTCCTCTATCTTAGGGTATGAATATTCATCTAAACATTTTAAAACGTATTCTACTCTTTCAATTACCTTTTCATCTATAGGCATAGTTGAAGAATAGAATTTTTGAAGTGTTCCTACTAATTCAACAACAAAATGAACATTTACAGCTCTATTTAAAAATAAATACTTTAGGGCTAATATACCCATTACATCATTCAAACTAAAAAGGAATTGAAAACTATCAAGCCCATCTACTATAAGTTCTAATATTGGACCTTCTAAATCCATCCTTACGTCTAATGATTTTTTATAATATAAAATCTCCTTTATATCAACTATCTTATTAAGCTTTATTAAAAAATTAACCTCATTATTTTCATCAACGTATATGGTACTTCTTTTGTTTTTTAATAATTTATATATTGTTTCATAATTTCTAAAGCTAAGCTGTTGCATATACCCTTTTTTATCAATAGCTCTATTGTTTACTATGTATTCTGCTCTATTTATTTTATCAATGATATCCATCTAATTCCCTCCCAATTATTTGCTATTTATATTTTACTAAATTCTACACATTTTTTCACTATAAAAAATTTAAATATTAAACTTTTGTATTAATACTCAAGTTTTCGTATAATCTGTCGAAATTTTAAAAAAAGAGTCGAGAGGTGTATAATATGAAAAAGACTAAAAAGCTTAGTTTTAAACTAATCCCTATCATTCTTCTTATGGCTATACTGCCAATAATAATAACCTCCTCCTTTACAATATTAAAATTTGGTAATGTAATTGAGGGGAAAGTAAATGAATTGACATCACAGATTGCAGCAGAAAAGGCTGCCTATGTTGACCAATTTATAGAAAAATACGAAAAACAAATTGAAACTATAATTAAAAATCCAGCTACTGTAAATCTTAATGCTGAAAATTTAAATTCAGCTCTACAATCAATAAAAGAATCCGACTCAACTGTTCTTTATTCTTATATGGGAACTCAGGATAAGCAAATGTTTATTTACCCAAAGGTTGAATTCCCCGCAGGATATGACCCAACAACTCGTCCTTGGTATAAAGATGCAGAAGCAAACTTTGGCAAAATAATAATCACAGAACCATATAAGGATGCCGCAAGTGGACAGCTTGTTGTAACAGTAGCAAAGGCTATAAAGCTAAATAACGGAAAAACTGCTGTTGTTGCAGAGGATATAAATATGACATCCCTTGCAGAGGTTGTATCTAAAACAAAGGTTGGAGAAAAGGGATATGCATCAATAGTACTTCCTAATGGTTCAGTACTTGTTCATCCAGATAGCTCACTTATTGGATTAAACCTTGCTGAAAAATATGACTGGGGTAAAAAGTTAATTGAACAAAAGAAGGGAAATATAAAGTATAACTTCAATGGATTAGAAAAAATAATGGGTATTTCTAACTCACAAAAAACAGGATGGATTCTTGTTGCAACTCTATCACAGGATGAATATGCAAGGGCATATAAGAGCACATTAATAACAACCCTTATTCTAATAGTTTTAATTATAATAGTAGCAATAATTATAGGAATACTAATTGTAAGATATATCACAAATCCAATAAACAATTTAGTAGAAAATATAAAATCAATTTCAGATGGAGATTTAACTGTAGATATCAAAATAGATAGAGATGATGAGATAGGTATAATTCAAAATAGTCTTGCACAACTTGTTAAAAATCAAAAACAGATTGTTACTGAAATTGCAGCAACAAGCAGACAGCTTCTTGGTGCTTCAAATGATATAAACTCTTCTACAGAAAGCAGCGTAAAGGCAATAAATGTAATAACGAAATCTATGGAAAATATTGCATCAACAACACAAACAAATGCTGCCAGCATAGAGGAAGCAAATGCTGGTATAGAAGAGATTGCATCAAACGCTCAACTTGTTGCAGAATCTGTATCAAAGGTTAAGGATAATAGTGAAGAGGCTGTTACTGCTGCAAATAACAGCTACCAAACAGTAGAAAATACAACCTATGCAATGGAAAAGATTAAGCAGTCAGCAACTGAAGTTATGGAGGTTGTAACAGAACTTTACGAAGCATCAAAGCAAATAGATATAATAGTAAAAACAATTACAGATATAGCTTCACAAACAAATCTTCTTGCTCTAAATGCTGCAATTGAGGCTGCACGTGCTGGAGAAGCTGGACGTGGTTTTGCAGTTGTTGCTGATGAAGTTAGAAAGCTTGCAGAAGGAAGTAGTAATGCAGCTAAAAACATTGGTAAGCTTATAGAAAATATACAAACAAAGGTTGAAGCTGCAGTTACAACAACTAAAACAGAAATAGAACTTGTTGAAGAAGGAAGCAGAGCAACAGAGGAATTAAAGGCTGCACTTTCAACTATACAAAAACAAATAAATACATTAAATAAGCATATAGAAGAGGTTGCAGCAGCTGCAGAAGAACAATCTGCATCTGCACAGCAGATGTCTGCGGTTATCAATACTATAAGCCAATCAATAGAAGAGACAGTAAAGACAACTGACGAGGTTGCATCAACAACATTATCACAATCCGATGCTATAAACGTAATACACGACTATGCAAAGGAACTTGAAAAAATATCTAATAAGCTAAAGGAACAAATGAATATGTTTAGAATATAATTTATGGGCCAATAAACTAATTATCTTTAGTTTATTGGCCCAACTACTGTCATAAGCTTAATGCCTTCAATTAACTCATCTAAATTATCTATCTCATAGGGAATTGTCTTTTTTAAGCTTTTAAATATGCTCAAGGCTCTAAAATGCTCATTCATATAATAATAAGAGAGTCCTAAATTATAGTATAAGGATATATAGGAGTCTACCTCAAAATCACCAAGGGATGTTTTCTCATAAACATCTATTGCAAAATTAAACATATCTCTTGCCCTTTCTATATCCCCCATTTTTATATAAACGCATCCTAAGACATTGTAGGCTTCAGGTACAAAAGATAAAACTCTTATAATGCTTTTTGCAATATCAAAGGCCTGCTCAAAGTTTCCTTTATCATAATAATCCCAGCACTCCTCTAATAGCCTATCATATTGTTCAAGTAAGTCCTTTGCTAAATATTCAAATATCTTATTTCCATACTCATTAGGTACAAAACATTCATTTTCAACACTACCTAAATTCAGCCTTTCAAATATCTCTTCTGCTACCCTTTTAAAAGCTAAACTTGAATTTAATTTATTAATAGAACCAAAATAGGACAGTTTATAGATACTACTCTCTTTTAAACTATCTGTTTCGTCTATTAATTTTTTTGTAGTCTGTGAAAGCAGTGCAAATATATACATTCTTGAATCTAATGATAGATATATGTCTTTTGATTTTAAATATATATTCCAATCCACATTTAAAAGTAAAAATCTAATTATTTCCGAAGACAAATAATACCTGTCTATATTCCTTATCAATAATTCCTTGGAAGTAAGATTTAAGTCTTCACCTTCACTTAATATACCCTGAAACTTTAAAAAGTCCATTAAAAGCTTTATATAGGCTGAACTTTTTTTAAAATGTTTCCCTATTAAATCTATAATCAACTTTTCATTTTTTATTATGCTTTTATTTTGAGATATCTCATCTATAACATCTAATAACATAATCAAATCATCAATAACTATATAGGAAATATAGTTATTATTCTTTAAAAAGTTGTACAAACCATCCCTTTTAGCTGCTACATCAAGCACCTGTACCTTTTTTAGCATTTATCTCCTCCATCTATTTCTTTTTTATTTTACACACAAAAAATCCCTCAAGTTCTTTAGAAGGCAGAACCCTAATTGCCTTCCTTATACTTTTATCATATCTATCAGTAAATGCCTCTACAACACCATTTATATTGAGCTCAATATCAAGTATCTCTATATCAAGATTATTTAGTGCCCAATCTAAAACCTCTTCATTCTCTTTTCTATTTAACGTACAGGTTGAATAAACCATTATTCCACCCTTTTTTAATGCCTTATATGCACTTACTAACAGCTTTTTTTGAAGATTAGATAGCCTATTTACTTCCTTAGGTGACCAAAACCTATATGTCTTTACATCCTTTATGTTAAATCTTCCTTCTCCACTACAGGGGGCATCAAGTAGAACCCTATCAAACTCCTCAGGGAATTTATCTCCAAGCTGCTCTCCCCTTCCGTTTATAACCTCTACTATGCTTGCCCCTTGAAGCTCTACATTATATTTTAACCTTTCACATCTTATCTTATCAAGCTCATTTGCTAAAATATATCCTTCATTATTCATCATTGCAGCCATCTGTGTCGTTTTACTTCCTGGTGCTGCAGTCATATCCAATATTTTCTCGCCCCTTTGAGGGTCTAATACAAGAGGAGGAATCATACTTGGAAGACTCTGTATATAAATATAGCCCTCCTTATATATATCAAGCTTTTCAAGAGCTTTCTCATCTGCATTTTTTATTATTAGTGCATCCTTATACCACTGAACTCTATCAAACTTTATATTTATCCTTTTAAAATACTCCATTAGACTATTTATATCATATTTTAAAGTATTTACCCTAAGGGTTGTATACCTATCCCCCATAAAGGAATAGAGCATTTTATCTGCTGTTCCTACTGAAAATTCTTCATATATATAATCTATAAATTCCTCTGGAAGCCTTCTTTTTACATCTGAAATTGAAGCCAAAAAAATCACCGTCCTAAATATTAAATTTATTATACTTGTACTTATTTACTTAAAGTAATAAAATTATATTAGCGTAAAGATTTTACTACATTTTGTTGAAAGGAGCAAGGTAAATGTCCTTAACATTTGATTGGAAGGAAGATAGAAATCTATCTTTGTTGGTTGACTTTTACGAACTAACAATGGCAAATGGATATTTTAAAAATGGTGTTGGAGAGAAAATAGCATATTTTGATATGTATTTTAGAAGGGTTCCTGATAACGGTGGATACTGTATTGTAGCAGGACTACAACAGCTAATTGAATATCTTAAAAATCTAAAATTCAGCGATGATGATATAGAATACTTAAAAAGCAAAAATATATTTAATAAAGAATTTATAGATTACCTAAAAAACTTTAAGTTCTCCTGCGATGTTTATGCTATTAAAGAGGGAACTCCTGTTTTTCCAAATGAACCTCTGCTTATAGTGAGAGGTCCTATTATGCAGGCTCAATTCATAGAAACAATGGTTCTTTTAACTATAAACCATCAAACGCTAATTGCAACAAAGGCGAACAGAATAGTAAGGGCTGCAGAAGGAAAAACTGTTTTAGAATTTGGTTCAAGAAGAGCCCAAGGTTATGATGGTGCTATATTTGGTGCTCGTGCCGCCTATATAGGAGGCTGCAATGCTACTGCCTGCACCATTGCAGAAAAGCAATTTGGAATACCTGCAGTTGGAACTATGGCTCATAGCTGGGTTCAACTTTTTGATTCAGAACTTGAGGCCTTTAGAGCTTGGGCAAGAACATATCCTGAAAACTGCCTATTGCTGGTTGACACCTATAACGTATTAAAATCTGGGGTACCAAATGCTATAAAGGTATTTAATGAAGAACTTCTACCTCGTGGCATAAGACCTAAGGGAATAAGAATAGACAGTGGAGATATAAAATATCTAACTGAGAGGGCAAGAAAAATGCTTGATGAGGCAGGATATCCAGACTGTCAAATTATTGTTTCAAATTCCCTTGATGAATATATAATAAGGGATGTACTAAGACAAGGTGCAAAGATAGATGGGTTTGGAGTAGGTGAAAGACTAATCACAGCAAAATCCGAACCTGTATTTGGAGGAGTTTATAAGCTTGTGGCAGTTGAGGATAACGGTAAAATAGTGCCTAAGATTAAAATAAGCGAAAATGAAGAAAAGATAACAAACCCTGGATTTAAACAAATTTATAGGCTTTTTGATAGGGAAACAAACAAAGCAATAGCAGATCTTATAACCTTCCACGATGAAATAATAGACCAAGATAAACCACTTGAAATATTCGATCCTATTTTTACTTGGAAGCGAAAAACAGTAACTAATTTCTATGCAAGACCACTTTTAGAAAAAATATTTGATAAAGGAGAGCTTGTATATAATTCACCTACAGTAAAGGAAATACGAAACTATGCCCAAAGAGAACTAGACACACTTTGGGATGAAGTTTTAAGATTTGAAAATCCACATAAATACTATGTAGACCTTTCAACTAAGGTTTGGGGATTAAAACAAAGATTATTAAATGAATATACAAAGAATTATAAGTAAAATTACATTATTAGCCCCGTAAGTGTATTTAATCCACTTATGGGGCTCTTTATATACATTTTCATTATAATTTTATTATTCATCTATAGAAAATTCGCTTCCATAGGCAATTTTAGAAAAGGCCTTCTCTGCATCAATAAGCTTTACACCCTTAATATCTATATTATCAAAATTTGCCTGTCCTATTCCATCTTTTATAAGTCTAAAAAGATAGTTTACTGCCTGTGGCCTAAATCCAAGTAGTCTTGCACAAATAGTATCCACAGCAACTGCATCTAACCCAGCAATAAGCATATCGGTATGTACTGCAACACCCTTTGACGGTCCTGTTCCAATCATTGCAGGGCTTAGGCTTACAATTGCCAAATCAATAGGTACAGCCTTTGCCATTGCATATATAAATCCATGTAAATCCTCATGTATACCAAGTGATTTTTTAGGATAACCATGTATTTCAGCAGGTGGAAGCGATAGTGCCATATTTTTAATTGAAGCAGACATAGTTGCCTCTTCGTGTACCTTAAGCTGTGTAAAGGAGATTAAAACATCTGATTCTTTAATTATTTTATTTATCTTGGTGCTCTTTACTATGTTATGTTCAAGCTCTAAATCAAAGTATTCTCCAAAATTTAGATCAATGAACTCAACCTGCTCTTGATTTATAATAGCGTCATATCCATTAGACTTTAATACATCAAGCGTATTTGCTCCTCCTGCTCCACCTGCAACCACAAGCCTTTTAGGATTTTTTGATTTAATATAGCGTATAAGTTCCCTCAATGTTTCTCCTCCAACAACAACTCCCTTATTTGGAGGATTAATATTTACAAGGTTTGCAATTATTGTTACTGTGGTTGTATTATCTACTAAACTTTGAATTGGAAGATAGCCAAGAGCCTCTCTTAATGCTGCCTTTTCATCAGGATTTTTCCCAATACCAATTATATTGCTCTCAAGCCTCTTTTTTCTTATCATTTATATCACCCCCTTTTATTTTTACCAAATATAACAATTTTATTATAAATGAATAGGAGATGATATTTTTGAAAATGAAATAGCAGTCATATCACTTGTAAATTATGAAAAAGTGATATGACTGCCCTTAATCTTAAACCTCCATAACCTTTAATTCAGGTGAAATTATTAAATTTGCCTCTGTTGCTGCGATAACCTCCTCAACAGTTGTATCTGGTGCAATTTCTTTTAAAACAAGTCCCTTATCTGTAACCTCAATTACTCCCATCTCTGTTACTATTAAGTTAACCTCTTTAGCTGCTGTTAAAGGTAGTGTACATTTTTTAAGAATCTTTGGTGCACCCTTTGCAGTATGTTCCATAGCTATTATAACCCTTTTAGCACCAACAACCAAATCCATAGCTCCACCCATTCCGGGTACCATTTTACCTGGAATCATCCAGTTTGCAAGATTTCCCTCTTCATCGACTTGAAGTGCTCCAAGTACAGTTGCATCCACATGTCCACCTCTAATGATAGCAAAGGACATTGCACTGTCAAAGCAGGCACCACCCTCTTTTATAGTAACAAACTTAGCCCCAGCATTAACAAGGTCTTTATCCTCTTTTCCTTCTTCAGGTGCTGGACCAAGCCCTATGAATCCATTCTCTGATTGAAGTATTACCTCTACATCCTTATCTATGTAATTTGCAACCTCTGTTGGAAGGCCAATACCTAAGTTAACAACGTCTCCATCCTTAAATTCCTTTGCAACCCTCTTTGCTATAACCTCTCTAACTCTTTCCTTATCTATCATCTTTCTCCCCCCTCAACAATATAATCAACTAATATATGGGGAGTTACAACATTTTCAGGTTCTATTTCCCCAACTTCCACAAGCTTCTCTGCCTCAACAATGACTATGTCTGCTGCCATTGCCATTATAGGGTTGAAATTTCTTGTAGTCTTTGAATACCATATATTTCCCTTTTTATCAACCCTACTTCCCTTTAATATTGCAATATCTGCCTTTAGAGGTTTTTCTAAAATGAATTTTTTACCATCAATTTCAAGTACAGTCTTTCCCTGCTCAACAACTGTGCCAATACCTGTTGGTGTTAAAACACCACCAAGCCCTGCACCATAGGCTCTAATTCTCTCCACTAATGTACCCTGTGGTACAAGTTCAACTTCCATCTCACCAGAGTTCATCTGTCTTCCTGTTTCTGGATTAGTTCCAATGTGCGATACTATTGCCTTTTTTACCTGCTTGTTTGCAACAAGTTTTCCAACACCCTTATCTACAAAGGCTGTATCGTTGCAAATAATTGTCAAATCCTTTACTCCCTTTTTTACTATTGCGTCTACAATATTCTCTGCTGTTCCAACTCCTAAAAAACCACCAAACATAATAGTTTGGCCATCTTTAATAAACTCCATAATCTCTTCAATCTTTTTAATTTTATTCATACGCCACCTCCATAACCCCCATTCTAATTATATAATATAAAAAAATAGCAACATTAACAATTTATTTTATTTTTAAATTTTCTAAATATTTAGTTTTTTCTCTCTTATACTTTTCCTTTCTCCACCTACTTTACTCTATCTAAATTACTAAGCTTTGTTTCGTATATTTCTACTTCTTCCTTTAGCTTTAGCTTTCTTGCAACTAATACTAAATGATATAGCATTGTTTTAACTGCACTACCCCTTTTAGATGAACTTTCATAGGCGTTCTTTAAAACAATATATGCCTCTTCATATTTTTTATTGAAAATAAGAAGCTGACCTAAATAATCCCAAACTATATTATTTCCTCCATATATCATTAAGAACTCAAATATCTTTTTCTCTGCCTTTTCATACTTTTTATCCCTTATTGCAATGTTTATAGATTCGATTCTGCTCTTCATTTGATATATCATATCTTTATATAGACTGTCTAATACCTTCTTCCCAAGCTCCGTAGTTTTGTATATTAAACACCCATTAAGGGCTCTAATCTCTATAAGCCCCATATTAACAAAGCATAAATCCAATATACATCCACCCTTTGTCATTGCTTCAATGCTGGCAAGTCTAAATCTTTCACTTGCAATTTCAATCAAACTGTTCTTTTCATCTATTCTAATCATTTCATTAACATTTATCTTAATTTCGTTATTTTTATTAAATATGCTTATTAATATATCTCGAATTTTTATTATATCAAAATTAGAATTGTCAACTATATTTGCCCAGTTTGTTTTAAAGAGCATAAGATATAAAATTCCAGCATACCTTTCATCTATGTCTAACCTTGAAAGAGCTCTTCCCTTTTTAGTAACTTCAATTACATTCTTGTCAAATAATATTAAGTTATTTTGAATTAAAAACTTTATAAATATATCAGTCTCTTCATTTTTTTCATAGCTCTCCAATGGAATATCATTTAATATCTTCTCTAATAAAATCATTGTTTTAAAATCATAGTTGTTTACATACTCACAATTTCTTATTACAAACTTACTAAAATTATTTGTTGTTATTTCCTTTATAAAATCCTTGGTATCATCTCTTTTTCCCATTAATCTATCATATTTCTCTAAATAGTAGTCAGGATTATTAAACATTCTTTTATAATGTGCTATTTTACCACCCTTTATAAATTTATTAATCTTTAGAAACTCTGTAAGCTCCAGCATAGCCTCAAGCATCCTCGGTATGCCATCTCTTCCACCCAATTCACTATTAATTAAATTTACCATATCAGTAAACTCTTCAAATGTAAAGGAATCTATAGTCTCTAAAGTTTCATTAAAATATACCAACACCCTATTTATTAAAAGCTTAACAACAAGAAGATTAAACTCTATCTTTTCTTCATCTAATCCCTTATCCCTCATATATTTTTCAAAGGCAATAAGTTTTTCCTTATCAGTCACTTTTTTCACCACCCTAAACATTTTTACTTACATTATTTCCAAAATAATTGTAAATAATACTATAAAAGCAGATATTTAGGCTTCTTTTATAGCAAAAATTAACTAAAATTAATTGTTAAAAATTTAAAAACGTTATATAATAAATTCATAAACCAAATTCGGAGGTATGTTATGGAAAAGATTGCTCTAATCACAGACAGCTCATGTGATTTACCAAAGGAAATATTAGCTAAAAATAACATTGAGGTTATGCCTCTTAATGTTATATATCAAAACCGTGAATACAAGGATGGAGTTGACATTACACCTGAAGAAGTTGCAAAGAATCTTGATATAGAGATTCCAAAAACATCAATGCCATCACCAAGTGATGTTTTAAATAAAATAGAATCCCTAAAAAAGGAAGGATATACCCACTGCATAATAATTACAATCTCCTCTGGGCTTAGTGGAACCTATAATATGTTTAAAATGATTACAAGTGAAATTAGCGATATGGTAATTGAAGTTTTTGATTCAAAAATACTTTCCTTAGGTCTTGGATTTGTAGTTCTACAGGCCGCAAAGATGATACAACAGAAATTATCCTTTAGTGAGATTATTGATAAATTAACAACTATAAGAGAACAGGTTAAAGGATATTTTATTGTAGATACTCTTGAATATCTAAAAAAAGGCGGAAGAATAGGACGTGTTACCGCAGCACTTGGAAGCCTTTTAAGCATAAAACCAATTATATCCGTTGACGAAAATGGAAAATATTATACATTTAATAAAGCTCGAGGAAAAAATCAAGCACTTGATAGAATGTTAGATGAACTTAAAGCTGTTATAAACAATGGGAAATACCTTGTTGGAATACCTCATGGATGCGTTAAAGAGGAAGCTCTAAAATTTGCAGAAAAGATAAAATCCCTTGGAAATATTGAGGATATAATAATTGGACAAATAAGCCCTGCACTTTTAGTACATTCAGGACCAGGACTTATTGGACTTGTATTTATGCCAGTATAGAAAAATGGCAGCCATATCACTTATAATTAGAAGTGATATAGCTGCCTTTAAATTTATATTAACGTTTTATTGAATATGTACCCTTCAAAATACTCTATTGCACTCTCTATATTTGAAACTCCATATTTATTTAATAAAAGCTCTACTTTTATTTTATCTACACCTCTAATCTCAATTTTTTCTACTTTAATTTCCCCATAATCACTGCTACGCCTTTCATAGCCACCATCATAGTCCATTATTATATTTATTACACCATAAATATTATCACTTGGATTTTCAAATATATCAATATTTATAAAATCCAAAGCATTCTTAGGACTTGAATAAAAATATTTAAAGGCTATATTCTCCTCAAGTCCATCTCTTTTACCATCATAAAACATCAGATTTTTTCTTCCCTTTAAAAAATTTTGTATCCTATCCACCAAATCTAAACTCTTAACTGCTGCTTTTATCACCTGTCACACCTCCAATTTGCACAAATTTAATAATATCACAATATATTTATAGTTTTCAACTAAAAAGAAAATTACTATTCTAATTTAAGTAATTTTTTCATATTTTAATATGATAGAAGTTTTATTGGAGGTGTAGTATGGATATACAAAAAATATCCTCACTAATTAACATAATAAATAGAGAGAAGAATACTTCAAATATCCTCTTTACAATGGATAAAAGGGGAATAGATACTAAAAATATATCTATTGAACACAGCTATACACTTCTTAGCATAGCAAAGCTACTTTCTCAATATGATATAAATATAGAAATAGAAGAACCACATATTGATAGAAAAAATAAAGAAGAAACTGTTATTGCACTAATTGATGATATTTCTAATTATACAGAGCTTTTAAGAGCAGCAGATGATTCTACAAAAGAATTAGTAACTAAACTTATAAACATTAAATGTAATTTGATTAAGGGTCTTTTTGAAGATGTAAGAGGGGAACTAATTTTAACAAAGGAGGAACTTTTAAAATTTGACGGTTCAAATGGAAACCCTGCTTATGTTGCAATAGATGGTATTATTTATGATGTTACAAAAAACCGCACTTGGCTTGATGGAGTGCATTTTGGACTTGTGGCAGGACGCGATTTAACAGAGGAAATAAATAGCTGCCACGAAAATAAAGAAGTTATCTTATCAAAGCTTACACCTGTTGGGAAACTAAAAGTTTAAAAAATATAGTTTTTATACATTATAAAATTGTAAATACACCTCATAAAATCTTTTAATAATAGATCTAAAAAGATGGCAGCCATATCACATTCAATAAGTTATAAGTGATATAGCTGCCATTCATTATTATCTCTTAGTATACATTAAATCATAGTATTCCTTAACCATTCTTGCTGCTGAGAACTTTTCTTGAGTTGACTTTATGCTCTCTCTCATCATTTCTGCCCATTTAGCCTTGTTTTCATAGTAAGTTGGAACAACTTCATTTAAAAGAACATTGTATAGGCACTTAGCATCATGTGCATCTAATTCTTCAAGTGTTTCGAAGTCATCAACTCCCTTACCATCACCAAATTGCCATCCGTTTACACCATGGTTGCAAGCTTCTGGCCACCATCCATCAAGTATACTGCAGTTTAGAACA
>JAOAAJ010000046.1 GCA_026418935.1 Caloramator sp.
ATACCTTAACAGTTGAAGTGTTTTTTACTTTTATTTCTACTGTCCAGCTGTCCTTTGTACACGCATTGATTTCTGTTGGACCATGTGTTAACGTCTTTGGTAGCTCTATTTCTCCCATCTCTTCATTAACACAAACTCCTACGTCGCTTACAGGACCTACAGGTTTTATATTATCCCCAGTTAGTGTTGCAAAGTTTATAATCTTAAATCCTGGATATTTAAATGAACCTGTTATAGTAACATCTAATGTTGCTGAATTACCTGAGCCAAGATCTCCTATATCCCAAGTTACTGTAGATGTCTCCTCGTCAAAATCTGCAGTAGTTGTACCACTTGGTGTTAATGTTACATCACTATCTTCAAGCCCTAATTCTGCATTTATAACATCCTTTACAACCAATCCTTCTGCAGTTGATGCAGAGTTATTAGTAACTGTAAGTGTATATTTCCAAGTTTTTTCTTGTTCTGGCTCTATACACTCAGGATATAACGGACCTTCTGTAACTTCTTTTGTAAGCATTACCTCAGGTTCAACTGACTTATTTATTTCATCTCCGCAGATTATATCTTTAATTAAAATTTGGTTTTGTGTTGATGTGAAATAACAGAGGCTAAAAACTGTTGTGTCGAAATTAAATCCTTCAAAGGCCGATATAGGTGCTTTAAAATCTAAAAAGTAGTCATCATCTGGTGTTTTTGCACAGGGGAACTTTGTATTTGCCTTGATTACCCTAATATCTGTTCCAAATATAGTAGAAACTGGAACACTATAAATTATTACTCCAAATGGGTTTTTAACAATAAGCCTATAGTTTGCACCGCTTGTATCTATCGTAAAAGTATATTTTAAGTTCGTTCCAAAATTTATAAATACTCCCCAAGCAAATTCTTTAAATTCACCTGACTGACTTTTAAGTGGTGTTTCATTTATTCTCATTCTAAAGCAGACTTCTCTATCTGTTTCAGTCTCAGGGTCAATATAGTAGTAGGCTGCTGGATTTAAAAGGTCTCCTACAATATCTGTTGAACAGGGATTAACATTGTTTGGAACTGCAGTTATAGGAAGTCCATTTTCGGTATATACTATCCAATTACTGTCGCTTGGAAAAGGCACAAAAACCACCTCTCTATTTAAAACTCTATATCATATTATGAATATATTAAAAAAGGTGTTACAAAGCCTATTTATAATCTATTCCTCTTTTCCTTCAATTAAAATATCCATAGGCTCTACAAAGAATCCCTTAAATTCTATATCACAGAAGTTGTAAAGCTTACTTAAATCTCTACACATTTTAAATCTATTAACCTTGTATTTGTACTTAAACTCTTTGTCACATACATCTGTCTGAAGAGGATAGCAGATTGTGTGTTCAATTAAGTTTATCATTAGGTCCTTTCCTTCAAGCTTGTAAATTACATTCTTCTCTATCAAAAACTTCAAAATAAGCCTTCCATTTATGATCCTATATTCAAATTTGTCTATAACATCGCTTCCACATTCAAGTTTATACTTTTCATGCAGGCATACAATTTGGTTTAAAACTATATTTCCATCTATTCTCTCTGTAATTTTTTCTGCGTATATATCTAAGTTTTCTTCAAAATTAGCATCTATAGCTTCCTTCTTTAAAAGTTTTACATCATATTTTATATACTCATCTGTAAATATAATTGGTGCAACAAACTTTTTATAATATCCTTCCTTTTCAAAAACTATAGTGTAGGTTCCAACTTTTAAATCAAAGCTGTATTTATAGTCTGCAACTACAGTTGTTATTAAAGAACAGTCCTTATAAACCTTAACAGTGACATTATCTATTAGCTCGCCTGTTCTACAGTCTATTATATTTCCTTCTATATTTATATCAAAATCCTCAAAGGCTGCCTTAACAAGTACACCTTCATCCCTTGCCTCAACAGTCACAGCATTTTTAGCACTTGCAACTGCTGTATCAAAACTTTGCTGTCCTATTTGTATAAAGTACCCTTTAAAATTAATCTCAAATTCAACCCTTTGACCTGGCTCCATATTGCCAATATCCCAAACAAAGTTGTTTGATATGCTGTCAAAGAATATATTACCAGCATTTGTAGTGTAATTTTGAATTCCATTTATAAATACAAAATACTCGTTTACAACATCGACTAATTTAACACAATACAGCTTTACACTTGATATATTCTCAACTGTTATTTTCACACTCCAGTTACCCTTTGTGCATGCATTAATTTGAGTTGGACCGCTTAATATCTCTTTATCTATTTTTAAAATTCCATATTCTGTTGCAACCAGAACACCTATATCATAAACTGGTCCAACTGGAAGTACATTGTCTCCATCTACCTTAGCATAGTTTAAAACTTTATAGCCAGGCACCATAAATACTCCATCTGTTATATAAACTGTAAGTGTAGCCTCATCTTCTTCATCTAAATTTCCAATAGTCCATTTTAAAATAAAGGTATCTTCATTAAAATCTACGCTCCCGTGGGTTGGAGCATCCCAAGTTATTGTTGCAGAGCCGTAAAGTTCATAATTAATAACATCAGTAACAACAAGATTTTTTGCAGTTCCTTCACCTAAATTTTTAACCCTTAATGTATATTTCCAAGAGTTATCCTCCTCAGGCTTTATAACCTCTGGGCTCATAGGCCCCTCATCTACCACCTTTGTTATTGTTACAGTTGGAGTTACCAATTTAACAACAATAGTAGTATCATCTACAGGTCCTACATCTTGTGCATTGCTTGACCTTCCATAAGCTATATTAAAAACTTTTGAGCCTGCTGCATTAAAATGTCCTGTTACATTAAAGGTTAGTGTTGCCTCTTCACTTGGTGATAGATTTCCTACATTCCAAGTAATCTTATTTCCAGTAATTGATGCACTTCCCTTTGAGGGATTAAGTGGATCTGGAGATACAGAAGTTACATTTAACTCTGGGTGAAGATTATCCTCAACTACAATATCATTTACTGTAACTTGTGATGGGTTTTCTACCTTAAGTGTCACTGTCCAAGTTCCTTGTTCTTCTACATTTACCTCAAGAGATCCCTCTACATCCTTCTTTAGAGTAAAGAAGGGTACACCTGTCTGTTTTACCAATACTCCCTCATCCTGAACAGGAAGACTAATTATACTATTATCTGAAACAACTGTTGCAGAATCTAATATCTTTTGTCCACTTGTTGAAAAGCTTGCTGTGAAGGTAATTTGAAGTATTGCAGAGCTATTTCCAAGAAGTGTTCCAACATTCCAAGTTACCTTTGGTGCACTATAGGTTGCTGTTCCTTGAGTTAAATTAAAACTAATGTTTCCTGTAATTTGACCTGCTATCTCATTATTTATTGTATCTACTACAATGGTATTTATTGAGTCAACTGCTGTTGTATTAGTTAAAGTTATCCTTACTGTCCAAGTTGCAGTTTGGTTTACATCAACAGTCAATGGTCCTTGTATTATTTGCTTTTCAATTGTTACAACTGTAGGCTTTAGAGCATTTATCTCATCACCGCAGATAAGGTCTTTAATTAAAACTTGGTTTTGTGTAGAAGTAAAATAGCATAGACTAAATGCTGTTGTATCAAAATTGAAACCTTCAAAGGCAGAGATTGGAACTTTAAAATCTAAAAAGAAGTCATCATCTGGGGTTTTTCCACAAGGGAACTTTGTGTTTGCTTTAATCACCCTTACATTATCTCCAAGAACTACAGGCTGATTATAAATGATTACTCCAAATGGGTTTGTAACAATAAGCCTGTAGTTTGCACCGCTTGTATCCACAGTTACCGTATATTTTAGATTTATTCCGAAATTAATATAAACACCCCATACAAATTCTTTAAAATCGCCCTGAGCATTCTTAAGAGGTGTTTGATTGAGCCTCATCCTAAAGCAAACATCCCTATTTATAGTTGTTTTGGGATCAATATAGTAGTAGGCTGCTGGATTTAAAAGATCTCCTACAATGTCGGTTGAACAAGGAGTTACGTTATTTGCTACAGCAGTTATGGGTAGTTCATCTTTTGTGTAGACAATCCAAAGACTGTCATCTATGGGAAACATAAAATCACCTTTATAAATTTTCTATTTTATAATACGCATATACCAAAGTTTCAGTTACTCTTTTATGCTAATTTCTCTAATATTTTCATATAATTATACGAGGTGATTTTATGAAGAGAGTCTATGTGGTAGTTTTAATTTTTTTATGTCTTTTGTTTACTTCCTTTACTCCAATAAAATTTAATAAACAGAACGTATATGAAATAACAAAGGAACTATCTTCAGATAAATACAGAGGAAGACTTGCAGGTGATAAAGGAAATAAACTTGCCGAAGATTATATTATATCACAATTCAAAAAAAATGGATTAAAGCCTCTCTATAAGGACTTTAGACAGAGCTTTGAGGTTTATGTACCTTTAATTGAAGGACAATGTACCCTTAAGGTATTTGACAGTGAAAAAAGACTAATAAAGCAATATAAGTATGGAGAGGATTTTAAAGAAATTATTTCTGGGCAATCACAGGGAGGAAGGGTTTTTTCAAAACTTGATGATAATTCTATAAGATTTGAATCAAGAATAACAAGTGAGAGTTTAGGAAGCTATGAATATGACAAAAGACTTATGAAGGATGGTGTGAAGGCTGTAGTTTATTCCTTTGATAGAATGATGAGGTTTAGAAGTCCTTATAAGGAACAGATAGATTATAAAGAGGGGCTCATTAAAATTTCAGTTCAGACAAACTTTTTAAAGGAACTTGAGTTATTCAAAAAACAAGGATATTATATTGAAATACAAAGCCCTGTAAACTATAAAAAGGTTAAAGTAAATAACATCGTTGGAATTAAGGAAGGAAAGGATAAGAATCTTCCTCCTATAATTTTCTCCGCACACTTTGACCACGTTGGATTTGATGCAGATGGTGTAGTATACTCTGGTGCACTTGATAACGCCTCTGGTGTTGCACTTCTTATTGAAATCTCAAGAGCATTAAAAAACACCTCCTACGACAGAGATATAATATTTGCTGCCTTTAATGGAGAGGAGGAGGGACTTATTGGCTCGTCATACTTTGTTAAAAACAGCGGGCTTGATTTAAAGGATGCTGAAGTCATCAATTTTGATATGGTTGGTTCAAAACAAGATGTACCTTTAAGTATATTATCATCAAACAGTAGAAGTGTTTTTTCAAAAAGTATGGTAGAACTACTTAAGAATAAGATAAAATGCAAAAACATTTATCAAGACAATAGTGACCACGCACCCTTCTGCTACCAAAATATAAATGCAGTTACATTTATACACGATGATACAAGCAAAATCCATACACCAAAGGATACAATAGAAAATGTTGATATAGATAGATTTGAAGTTATATTTAATGCTGTTAACATATACCTTGAGAGCCGAACTAAACTTGTATATAACCCTAAAGTTGACCAATTTTCCTTTACTTCTATCCTTTTGGGATATATAGCTGCATTAATTATTTTAGAGTCAGTATGTTTTGTAATAAGTAAAAGAGAGTGATATTATGGCTCATTTTGCCACCTTTTTAGATTTAAAAAGAATAATAAAATATAGACCCAGTTATATCACAGAAGAAGAACTTTATAGTATATATAATGATGGATATATGGCAGTGTCTGACATAAACCCTATTCATTTTTCTTATCCCGTTAGATACTACGATAATCTTATGATTAGATACTCAATAAAGGATTATTCTGAACTTGCTGATATGTTAAAACTCTTTTTAGACCTATTTAGTGAAGACCTTTATATTGCTAATATACCTGAAGAAAAGATAAATCTATTTAAATCTTTAGACTTTCAACCTATTTTTAAATTAAACACAATGATTAAAAAAAATTATGAAATAAAAAATAATATATCAAACTGCTATTTTGTCCCCTATTTAAATATTTACTCAAAAGTTATGATTGATATTGATAATAGCTTTTTTAATGACATATTTAAACTAAAGCCCCACCATATAATTGAGATGTCAAAGGATCCTTATATTAAAATTACCCTCTGCATCTACAACAATGATTGCATTGGTTATAGCATATATAAGCTCAATCCTACTCTTGGTTTTGGATATATAATTAAAATAGCAATAGATAAAAATTATCAGAATAAAGGCTTTGGTTCTATGCTCCTTATGGATATTGTAAACTCCTTTAGGACAAAGGGGGTTTTACCTATTTTAATTGACTGCATAGATTCGTCAGCTCCCTTTTTTGAAAAGAATGGATTTAACACTATAAGCACCAACTATTTATTAAAACACACATATAAATTATTATAAAAACTCCACAGCCCAAACGGGCTATGGAGTTTTCTTTACTCTACATCTGTATTTCCACTTGCTGTTTGTCCCTTTAAGAACGCATTTATAAACTCATCAATTTCTCCATCCATAACAGCTTGAACATTACCAATTTCAACACCTGTTCTATGGTCCTTAACAAGAGTATATGGTTGGAATACATAGGATCTTATTTGGCTTCCCCATCCTATATCCTTTAGGTCTCCTGTTAAGTCCTCTATCTTTTCCTTATGCTCTCTTTCCTTAAGTTCAATAAGCTTTGACTTTAACATCTTCATTGCTCTATCACGGTTTGCATGCTGTGAACGCTCTGTCTGGCATTGAACTACAATACCTGTTGGTATATGTGTAATTCTTATTGCAGATTCAGTCTTGTTTACATATTGTCCACCAGCACCGCCTGAACGGTAAGTATCTACTTTTAAGTCTTCAGCCCTTATATCAATATCCTGTTCAGGCGTAATTTCTGGGAGAACTTCAACAGATGCAAAGGATGTATGCCTTTTACCTGCTGCATCAAATGGAGAAATTCTAACAAGTCTATGAACACCCTTTTCTGCCTTAAGATATCCGTAGGCATATTCACCCTTTATTTCAAGTGTTACACTCTTAACTCCTGCCTCATCACCTAAAAGCATATCTACAACGTCAACCTTGTATCCCTTCTTTTCTGCCCATCTTGTATAAAGCCTTAAAAGCATAGATGTCCAATCACAGGCCTCTGTTCCACCTGCACCTGCATGTATTGTAAGTATTGCATTGTTTTTGTCATATTCACCTGATAGAAGTATTTCTATCTTAAAGTCTTCTATTTTCTTTTCTATTTCCTTTCTTTCCTGCACTATTTCATCAAGTGCGTCTAAATCCTCTACCTCATCAGATAGTTCAATTAAAACCTCAAGATCGTCAACCTTACTTACAAGATCTTCATATCTTTCTACTTTATCCTTTAAGGATTTTAACTTTTGTGTTACCACCTGAGTGTTTTGAGGATCGTCCCAAAAGCTTGGATCATTCATCTTATTCTCTAAGTTCTCAATTTCCTTCTTTAAATTAGCGATGTCAAAGAGAAACCCCCATTTCCTTAAGTGCTTCCCTCATCGGGTTAATTGCTGCATAGTGTTCTTCAAACATTACGTGCACTAAAATCACCTTCCCTATTACTTATTTTTTCCACAACAGTGTTTGTATTTTTTGCCACTTCCACAAGGGCACAATTCATTTCTTCCTACTTCTTTTTCCTTCTTTACAGGAGTTTTCTTTACTGACTCATCATAGTTTGTTGATGTTTCCTTTGCTACTCTTTCTCTCTTTACTTCTTTTTCTGGCTTTAATCTATATAGGAATCTTAGAGTATCTTCCTTTATACTGTAGATCATTTCATCAAACATATTCATACCTTCAATTTGGTATTCATAAATTGGATCCCTTTGTCTATATGCTCTAAGTCCTATACCTTGTTTTAAGTGGTCCATAGCATCTATATGATCCATCCACTTAACATCAACTGTTCTTAAAAGAACTATTCTTTCAATTTCTCTTATCTTGTCATCCTCAAAGTCCTTTTCTTTTTCTTCATAAATAGCAGTTGCTTTATTTAGTAACTTTTCTCTTATTTCTTCCTTACCTAATTTGTCAAAATCTTCAACATTAAGCTTTTCTGCGATGTTGAATACATCTACAAAATAGTTAATTAATCCTCTTAAATCCCATTCTTCTCTATGTCTATCATCTGAAATATGTGAATTTATTGCTGCATCTACAACATCCTCTATCATCTTGAATATTGTATCACGAAGATTTTCTCCCTCAAGAACCTGTCTTCTTTGATTATATATTATTTCTCTTTGCTTGTTCATTACGTTATCATATTGTAAAAGGGATTTTCTTATTTCAAAGTTGTTTCCTTCAACTCTCTTTTGTGCCTGCTCTATTGCATTTGTAACCATCTTACTCTCTATTGGTTCATCATCAGGCATTCCTAATTTTTCAACCAGATTCTTTAGTTTTTCTGACCCAAATAGTCTCATTAAGTCATCTTCAAGGGATATATAAAATCTTGATTCCCCTGGGTCTCCTTGACGTCCTGAACGTCCTCTTAACTGGTTATCAATTCTTCTTGATTCGTGTCTTTCTGTACCTATTATCTTAAGTCCTCCAAGTTCTGCAACACCTTCTCCAAGCTTAATATCAGTACCACGACCTGCCATATTAGTTGCAATTGTAACCATTCCTCTTTGTCCTGCATTTGCAACTATTTCAGCTTCCTTTTCATGATATTTTGCATTAAGAACTTGATGTGGTATTCCCCTCTTTTTCAACATATCTGAAAGTAGTTCTGACTTTTCAATACTTATAGTACCAACAAGAACAGGTTGACCTTTTTTATAGGTTTCAACAATTTCATTTGCAATAGCATTAAACTTTGCAAATTCTGTTTTGTATACAACATCTGGATAGTCCCTTCTTATAACTGGCTTATTGGTTGGTATTACTACAACGTCAAGTCCATAGATTTCTCTAAATTCACTCTCTTCTGTTTGTGCTGTACCTGTCATACCAGCAATTTTATTGTATAATCTAAAATAATTTTGGAAAGTTATTGTAGCAAGTGTCTTTGATTCACTTTGAACCTTTACTCCTTCCTTTGCTTCGATTGCTTGGTGTAGACCATCAGAGTAGCGTCTACCGTACATCAATCTTCCTGTAAATTCATCTACTATTATTATTTCTCCATCCTTAACAACATAGTCAATATCTCTCTTCATTAATTTATGAGCCTTTAGAGCCTGAATAACATGATGTTGAATCTCCATATTTTCAGCATCTGCATAATTTTCTATTTTAAAGAAAGCTTCTGCCTTTTTAACACCAGTTTCAGTTAATATAACTGCATGTTGCTTTTCATCAACTTCATAATCCTCTTTTACTAATGTTCTAACAAATGTATCTGCAACCTGATATAGGTATGTAGATTTTTCACCTTCACCGGAAATAATAAGTGGTGTTCTTGCTTCATCTATAAGTATAGAGTCAACTTCGTCTATTATTGCATAGTTTAGTTCTCTTTGAACCATTTCTTCTTTATAGATAACCATATTATCTCTTAGATAATCAAATCCAAACTCATTATTTGTTCCATAAGTTATATCACAATTATAAGCTTCTCTTCTTTGTGTTGAATCAAGTTCATGCGTTATAACACCAACAGTTAAACCTAAGAATTCATATATTTTACCAGTCCAATCTCTGTCACGCTTTGCTAAGTAATCGTTAACTGTTATTACATGCACTCCTCTACCTGTTAGTGCGTTTAGATATGCAGGTAAAGTAGCCACTAATGTCTTACCTTCTCCTGTTTTCATTTCTGCTATTCTTCCTTGATGAAGAACAATACCACCTATTAACTGAACCCTATAGTGCTTCATTCCATGAACTCTCCATGCAGCTTCTCTTACAACTGCAAAAGCTTCAGGAAGAATATCATCTAAAGTCTCACCGTTACTTAATCTTTCTTTAAATTCAAAAGTTTTATTTCTTAGCTCCTCATCTGTTAGCTTTGATATTTCTGTTTCTAATGATTCTATTTTTTCAACTAATGGCATTATCCTTTTTATTTCCCTGTCACTATATGTACCAAATATTTTTTCAATTATACCCATTCTATTCACCTTCTCTTACTTTCTTATTTAAATACAAATTTCATTATATCATTTAAAAGTTGTATTATCAATATTGAAAGGTTAAGATTATGTTTATACATTCTAATGTCGAAATTTTTTTAGTAAATTTTAGTTGACAAAATTACCCTTAAGTTGTAAAATTAAAGTAAAGATATGTAGATATTTGACGAAATTTGAAACCCCCAATACACCACTCCCCCTACCCACTTAGAGTGGGTATTTTTTTTACCTAAAAGAAGGAATTGGAAAATAAACATAGAATATATATTTAATAACAGATGTTGGGGGGTGTTGTTTTGGATGAGATGCTTCTTCATCAACTAATAGAAGAAGTTAAACTTCTTAGAGAAGAAATCAAACTTTTAAATTTAAAATTTGATGGGGGGAATACATTAAAGAAAAATTTAATAAAAATTGAAAAATTAAATCAAGTTGGTGTTTCAGAAGCTCAAAATGATAATATTGAGATAAGCAACCAAAATGCTGCAATAAGTTACTTAATGTCGCGAAAAATGATAATAAAAAATTATAAAACTGATGTTGATGATGATATTTTTATGAAGCTCTCTAATTATCTTGGAAATAGATATGAATACCTTAGGGAATTATATGCTGTTATAAAACCTTCTTTATCAAATGGTAATAGTTTCTTCTTTAATATGCAAAATAAACCACAAGAAGTTATAACCTACTGCACACAATTCTGCAGTCTTCTTTACAAAAACGCATTTTTATCAAATTATTCATACAAAAAGTCAAACAGAATTATAACAGGAGCACCCCAAAGGGTTGGTAGAGTGATAAACTTCTTTACAGGTGGATGGCTTGAAAACTATATTTTAAACATTGTAATTAGTGAGCTTCACTCAAAGGGAATAAATGACTTTTCCTTTGTTCAAAACTGCCAGTTGGAACTACCAAATGGCGATAACTTTGAAGTTGATATGCTGTTTATAGTTAAAGATGTTCCTATATGGATAGAATGCAAAACCGGTGATTATCAAAGATATATATCGAAATACTCTGATTTTAGAAAGCGTATGGGAACTACCAAAGAAAATTCTCTCCTAATAATTTCAGATCTTCAAACAGGATTAAGTAAAAACTTATCTTCTACATTTGATTTAACTGCAATGAGTCTATCTGAGGCAAAGCTTTATATAAGCGAGCTTATTGAAAGTATTCAAAATAAGATACCAAGAGAAGAAGGGGCCTAACGGCTCCTTCTTCTCTGCTAATACTTGCTTTAAAATCTTAGCCCCATGATGGATTTTAGGCATTCGTCCATTTATAATTATTAAAGGGGTCTAACGACCCCTTCTCCTTCTTAAAATTCTGGTTCTATTAATCCATATCCTCCATCATTTCTCTTATAAACAACATTCACATCATCTGTCTCTGCATTTTTAAATACAAAGAAATCGTGTCCTAAAAGCTCCATCTGTAAAACAGCTTCGTCAATATTCATTGGTTTTAGTGAGAATCTCTTAACCTTCTTTATATTAATTTCATCCTCTTCAAAATCATATTTTGGTAGTTCTGCAAACTTTATAGCACCTTCTCTTATTTGCTTTTCAAGCTTTGTTTTATGTTTAATTATCTGCTTTTCAAGCTTCTCAACCACATTATCTATGGATGAATACATATCACCAGTTGATTCCTCTGCTCTTAAAATCATTCCATTGAAAGGTATTGTAACTTCAATTATTTGTTTTGTCTTTTGAACACTTAATGTAATATGTGCTTCTACATCTCCTGAAAAATATCTTTCTAATTTTCCAAATTTCCTTTCTACTGTTGCCTTAAGGGCATCAGTTAATGCAACATTTTTACCTGTCATAATATACTTCATAGAATCTACCCCTTTCCTTATGTTATAAGGGAATTTGTTTATTATATTGTAATATTTTTATTAAATTAGTTCAAGTTCCCTTTTCAGATTTTTTTGACTATTTATAGCATTCTAACTATGTTTTATATTTATTTTATGTATTTTTTGTACTTTTACTACACAAAATATAATTGTTCGAGTGTGGAAACTTTGGATAAATACCTGTGGATAATGTGTAAAAGTCTGTGTATAACTCTATTTTTAAGTCTTTCATTTTTGTACAAGTTGTTAATAACTAATTTTCTAACAATTTTTATCGAACATACGCAATATATTATAAAACAAATTTGTTAATCTTATTTTAACCAAAAATTATTTTTTAATTATAAAGTTGAAAATTAAAAAGTCCCCCGTACTTAGGAGACTTTCTAACAATATATAAAAAGACTGTATCAACTGGCTGACCTGGTCTTTGCCCCCACACTCGCCTGCTGGAGGTTTTGCTTAAGGTGTATGCCTCTCACTAATCCCCCTCTCGAAGGTTCCCTTCGGCAGGACTTACTTCTAAACCGCACCATGCTCATCAGACTTTTGTCTGACTTACGTGGGTCGTTTCGCCTGCGGCTAGCATCGACTTTCAACCACAGACCCAGCTGATACAACCTAATTAACAACTTTTTGCAAAACATATACACTTAACTACATCTGCACCACTTTTCTTTAATGCCTTAGCACAAAAATTTAAAGTTGCTCCAGTAGTTACAACATCATCTACAATTAAAATTTTGAGTCCCTTTAAATATTTGTCTGAACTAAAGGCATCCCATACATTATACCATCTATCTAAACCATTTAGCAATACTTGAGATTTAGTTTCTTTAACCCTGATAAGTAATTCTTCACATCTAATATTAGTATAATATGATAGATACTTTGCAATCTCCTCAGATTGATTATATCCCCTATTTTTATATGTTCTTTTAGTCTGTGGAACCCATGTTATTACATCTACATCTATGTTTATGTTTTTATTAATTAAATAAGCCATAACATTAGCTAAATCCTTCTTACCTCTATATTTTAAATCGTGTACTAAGTCCCTGACATTTCCCTTAAACTCATAAAGTGCTCTACATTCATCTATAAAAACAGTATCATCTTGTCCATCTATTTTCACTATATCTATTGCTCTTTCAAAATTTTTTTCACACCCATCACATATATACATTTCATAATAGTTAAGTTCCCTGCCACAGATTATACATAGATATGGCTGTTGGAAAATAATCTCTAACAAACAGTTAAACAAATATATTATTTTTTCAAATATCCCTTTTCCCACGCAACCTTGTTTAAAACTCTTATTGTCGATTTTGCCATTTGCATATTTTCTGTTTCTTGACATGACACAAAATATACCTCTCCTATCCTCTTACCTTGGAAATTCATAGGTATTTGACACATATATATTATTGCCTCTAATGTATAGACTCTATTATCACTATACATAATTATGACATTTGTATTTTCATAGCTCAAATATGCATCAGCTGCATCAGAAGAAATCAATATGCCACACTCTTTTTTCATAAATCTAAAGAGTCCATCTTTATCTTTATGAGTTGAGTAATCTATTAAATCTATATCAATATTTAGAGTTTGAGATAAAATATAATAGACCTTCTGTATATAACCTTCATCTGGCACAAAGATGATTAAGCTGTTTTTCTTACTTATTGTAAATAGCATAAAGTCTACTGCCATTTGAGGCATAAAATCCTCTGTTCCATCTAAATATCTGGATATTATATTCATAGGTTCAGGCATAGGCTTTTTAATCCCATCTACTGGCATATAAATCATTTCTCTGTATTCCCTTTTGTCATCCTCATTTAGCGAAACTGATATTTTTAAAAACTTTCCTCTTTCCTTTTTTGCTTTTTTAAATATTTCATCTTGTATGCTGGGTAAATCTAAAAATAGTAGCCTTTTATCAAATATAACAAAATCGAAGGACTTATAAAAGCAGGGGTAATCTGTATATGACGTTACAATTATCTCGCATTCAACAAGTTTTGCCTTCCTTCCAAGGACAATCTCTACCCGTGCACCATTTATTTTACTTTGAAACTCCTGTTTTGCTTCATTCATAAATTTGGGGGATGTAATATAAAGTACTCTTCCTCCTACCTTTAACACCTCATAAACCGCCTCTACTAAAACATCTATGCTAAATGCCTTTGGAGATGAAAGAAGCATACATTTTTCTCTTTTAGACTTTATAAATTCTGTTACCTCCTTCAACGTGTTTAAAGTTGCTTGTGAACTTCTGTTTATTATAGGCTCAATATGGGGCGGCTTTAAATTATTGTAATTATCAGCCGCATATAAAAGTATATCATCTTCTATATGCTCAAAATTGCACACATCACACTTTTCCTTTTCACATAAAAAACATACTTCTTTATTTTTATTCTTTTTTACTGCCTTTGTATACTTTATTCTTCTCTCACAATACAATGTCTGAACAACATCTACAACAGATTCAAAATCCATATTCTTTATTTCATCTAATTCCATTAAATACCTAAAGGAAATTACCTTTCCCTTTATATATTCCTCTATCCTCTCTAAATCCTCAACCTTTGGAAGTGGCTTACCACTTGTAATAAACCTGCTCTCCTTCTTTATACCATAACTCTTTAATATTTTATTTAAATAATACTCTTGTAAAGATATAAATTTACCTATAAAATTCCCACTGTAGATCTGATTTATTATATCTTCAGCAACAGATAGGTCTATTTTATCAGTTAATATCTCTATATTGCTTATTCCCCTAATCTTCCTTAAAACTTCAAAGTCTATATGAGGATTTAGTGTTATATCATATATGCTTCCACCCTTACCCCTTGCCTTATATAGATATACCTCCACACAGAACACTCCCTTTTATTAGGATATAGCCTTTAAATAATTAATTATTCTACATTTTAGTCCCGAATACCTCTTTGTTATTGTATTATTTTTTATCATATATTTTAATGCGGCTCTATTTCCTATAAGAACAACAAGCTCCTTTGCACGTGTTACTCCTGTGTAAATTAAATTTCTTGTCATAAGCATTGGAGGACCAAAGCATACCGGTATAACTACTACCTTAAATTCGCTTCCTTGGCTTTTGTGAATTGTTATTGCATAAGCGAGCTCAAGTTCTTCAAGATTTGAAAAATCATATTCAACCCTCTTATCATCAAACATAACTATTACCTGCTGATTTTCTAAATCTATATCTTCAATAAATCCTATATCACCATTAAATACTCCTCTTCCTTTTTCACCTGTAGCTACACTTTCCCATTCTATATTGTAGTTGTTTTTAATCTGCATTACCTTATCAAATCTTCTAAAAACAAATTCCCTAAAATTCTTTTCCGTTTTAAACTTTGCAGGTGGATTTAAAACAGACTGCATACTAATATTTAAACTGTTAACACCTGCATCTCCCTTCCTCATAGGAGATAAAATTTGAATATCCTTAACAGGGTCTATGTCCTTTTTGAAACTTGGCAATCTTTCAGATACAAGC
>JAOAAJ010000056.1 GCA_026418935.1 Caloramator sp.
GCAATACTTGGAATACTTCTTTCAATTGCATATATAAACTTTACAAAGTCCATTGTGGATTCAAGGCTTGATTCTGTAGCAAACGAAGTTGCATCAATGCTTAGGGATGTATATGAAAACGGCAATAAATCAATGGATTACGAAGGTCATTATTTAAAGATAAATAAAAATAATGGAATATACACAATAGAGCTCATAAACAAAAAAGATGGAATAGAAAAGGTTGCAAGAAGTGCTGAATATAAAGATGTTAATATATATTTTTGTTATTATATAATAGAAGAAAATGGAAATGAAAAAATAGTGTCTACATTTGATGTTAATGAATTAAACTTTATTTTTTTTACATCAGAGGGTGAGCTTAAAGTTAAATATAGTTTAAGCGATGATGGACAAGAGATAAATTTAATTCAATTTAAAAATAAATCCGAAAGCAATACCAAAAAGGTTTACATAGATAAAATACCAGCAGGAAATATACGAGTTGAATAGGGGTTTTGTATGAGAAAAAAAGGGTTTACTCTAATTGAGCTTTTAGTAGTTTCAGTTATATTATTAATTCTTCTTGATGCTGGATATAGGTTCTTTATAAACAACTACAGAGTACTTCAGGAGGAGAAAAAGAAGGCATATATAGAGTCACAGGTGAAAAGCTTTATGGACTATGTTATGCAGTCTCTTCAGATGGCGTATCAGGAAGATATAGTTGTAAAAAAACACGATATACACGAAGACACAGATGAACTTGTTATGTACATTCCAAAGGAAAATAGTGATATTACTTTAAATAATAATAAAAATAATGCATATAAGATAGAGATATTTAGACTTGATGATGAGATATACATAACAAAAACAAATGGGGTAGCTTTAAGTAAAAAAGTACTTGATGGTCATATTGAAGATTTTAGTTTTCAAACACAAAATGAAAAAATAAATATTCCAAAGCAGGATGGAACTTTTGAAGAAAAGGAAGTTTTAAAGTATATTGAGATAAAATTTAAAGTTGATTATAAAATTCGAGGTATAAAAAGAGAATATTCAATTAAGTACAATATTAGAAGATGAGGGGTAGTAGTATGTTAGATAGTTTATTTAATAGCCTATGTATCGAACTTAACAACAACTATATAAAAATTGTAGAGGGAAATAAGGGAAAAAGGATAAAGATATTAAAGGCTCAGGATATAATATTAAATAGTATTAATAACGGAGTATTAGATGTATTAGATGAAAATTCTATAGTTAATGAATTAAACAAATTCTTTTTTGAAAATAAGGTATCTAAGAAGAATGTTAGCATAGTTTTATCTGGACTTACAAACCTTCTTGTTAGAGAGGTCACAATACCATATATTCAAAGTGATAAGATATATACAATGTTAAAATACGAATCAGCACAATATTTCCCGGTAAATATAGATAAATATACATTAGATTACAAGGTGCTTGAGGTTTTAAAGGACGGAAAGAATAAAAAACTAAGGCTCCTTGTTTTTGCAGTTCCTAAAAACATAATTGAGCAAGTTATATCAATAGTAAATAAATTGAATTTAAAAGTAAGCAAGATAGATATAGAACCAAATGTTTTAACAAAATTATCTAAAAGATTAGGATTAGGTAAAGAAGAAAGTGCAATGCTTTTAAACGTAGAGAGAAACTTTTTAACAGCTGTAATTATAAGGGATGGTATTGTACATCTTACAAAAACTTATCCCCACGATTTGAATATAACGGATGAAGGTGATTTAGATATAAATGAATATATTTTAAATGAAGTATATGACAACATAACAAAATTGATAGAATTTTATAAAATAAGAGAAAGACAAGAACTAAATAATGTTTTTGTTACTGGTGAATTGGCTGATAAGATTAAGTTTGAAGATGTATTACCAACTAAGGCTGGTGTTAATGTAAATTATATCATAAACCTTGATTTTGTAGAAACAGAGTTTGATAAAAATAAATTTATAATTCCAGTTTCAACATTTATATAGTATGAGGGGGATATTATGTTAGACTTACAGTTAAATAGAGGGAAGGATATAAACCTACTTGAAGCCTATAACAGACAATTTCAAAAAAAGACAGAGGATAATAAAAAAATATATATATTTATTATAGCTGAAATTGCAATCTTTTTATTAATAACAATCATTTCTATATTTAAAATAACCTATTACAAGGTTCAAAATTCTAAATTAACTCAAGCAATAAATAATTTAATACCAATTGAAAATCAATTTAAGGAATATACAAAGGTAAAAATGCTTTATGAAAGCAAAAAAACAATTTTAGATGCAGTATCTAAAGACAATGAAATATTGAATTTAGTTATAAAAACTCTTGAAGAGATAACTCCATCAGAGATGTCTATTGAGAATATGACTTTAAGTAAAGACAAGGTATCCTTTGTAATAAAGTCTTCAAAGGAGGAGAATATAGCACAATTTGTTTATAATATGCAAAATTCAGATGTATTTAAAAATATAGTTTTTAATGGTATATCGAATCAAGGAAATGAAAAAAGAACATCAATTACTGCTGAGATTGTGAGGAAGTGATGGGTATGTTTAAGTTAACAGAAAAGGATAAAAAGATGCTTTTAATTCTTTTAATTTTCCTTATAGGTTTTGGGTTTTACTATGTTTATCAAGCTATGTCTTCAAAACTAAGTAACTTAAAGGATGAAAACACAAAACTACTTGATAGAAAAGCAGAACTTGATAGGGCAGTTGAGGTATACAATAAAAATAAAGATAAAATAGAAGAGACAAAATTAAATTACTATGAAATTTCTCAAAAATTACCTAATAATTTAGATGAAAAATTCTGCGTTGT
>JAOAAJ010000087.1 GCA_026418935.1 Caloramator sp.
CTCCTAATCCTTCTAAGAATATTCTTCCAAGGTTGTCTACATCGCCTCTTAAAACTCCCCATCTTTTTATTCCCTGTGCCACATCTGCAACACCATCAAGTGTTACAATCTTTCCATCCTTTTCAAACATATAATTTGCTGTTTTTATATATCCTAAGGTATTTTTAAAATCTACATTTATTTTATTTATAGAAAGTGCCTTTTTGTTTACTTGATTTGTAAACTCAATTTCATAACCAAAGGCAGCAAATACATCCTCTACCCTCTTTACTCGTCCTTCATGTATATTTCTTTTATGTATATTAATATATTTATTTTTATTCAGTGCATTACCTAAATCAACAAAGGATTCACAAAACTCACAAATATCTCCCTTTATTTCTCTTCTGCAGTAGGGACATATATTGGTATTATTTCTTGGCATAAAGAAATCTTCATCCATCATATTAGAATACTTTTTATACTTTTCTTCAGAAAGTTTATTACCTGCAGCCCAGAAAACCTTTGAAAAATCTGCAGTTGCTAAATCACTTACATTAAATGGAACACAGGATAAAAGAACAGATACATCTATACCGTGTGACTTAAATAAAACCTCTTGTATTTTCTTCTTATAGTTTTCTATTCTCTCCCTCGTCTTGTTTGGTGCAATTATATAAAAATGTCCTCCACCACAATATAATATATTACTCAAAGTAAGTCCTTCCTCGTCTACTATATACCTTGCAATAATGTCTAATATATATGATAGATAGAAGGAACGTGCCTTTAAATTCTTTAAGGAATCCTCCATATCTATGTTGTATAGGAAACTTTGAATACCAGATATATCACCCTTTATCAAGCAGAATATATCTTCCTTTACAAGTTCCTTGTTTAACTTTACCTTTGTATATATTTCATCTATTTTTCTATAGTCACCCTTTTTTATTTCTTCTTCAAACTGCTTATACAGACATACTGAAATTGCAGCAGTTGTTTTAAGGTGTGAAAATAGATTTATATCTGGTCTTGAATAGTAATAGGCTGAAGGAACATTAGAGGTATATTCGTTAAGTATATAGTATATTCTATCTATGTCACCCTCCTCTTTTATAACCTCTTCAAACTCAGACCACAACCTTTTATAGGAAAGTGCTATATTCCCTTCTTCATTATCCATAAGCTCATTAAATTCTGATAATCTTGAAATCTTTTTATACTTTCTCTTTTCTCCACCCTCTCCATTCAGCTTAACTAAGTTAAGAACGGAAATTAGGTTTTTACAATCATCTTCCTTTTCCTCTCTTTCACCAGAGGAGAGCATATCTGCTATTGATATTATCTTTTCGTATACATCAGTAGGTTTGTGGTGGTTTCTAACAAGCCTTTTTACTTCATTTAAGTTAGGAAGGTTTAATTTTTCACAAAAGTAGGCACCCCACTCTTGATGCCTTGGGGAGTGTGCCCCCTCCTGCTCATAAATCGTTTTATATGCCTTTTTTACCTTTTCCTTTTCATCACTATCCTGCGTTCTTTGATAAAACTTCCCTATGTCGTGTAAAAGAGCCGCAACATACAATTCCTTCATTCTATCCCCCCTCTTGTTTTGGGTTATGTTTATATTTTTCGCTACAAATCCAAAAAATCCTTTATTTTACTACAAAAAATATCATAAATTCATACATTAAAAGATTAGAAAATCATAAAAGTTTCATCTTTTTTTCTTATAAATCCTGTATTCATATCATAGTTATCCTGAATTGCCATTTTAGGAAGTACCAATATACCATATCTATCCTCAAACCTTTTAAACATTTTACTTGGGACAGATATAAAATATTTATTAAGTTCGTTTTTAATCTTTAGGTATTCCTCTCTTCTTTTTTCATAATTTTTTATTGAAAGTATTTCAAAATATCTATTTAATATCTCAACTGCCTCATCATCCACCTCAACAAAAACATCAATATACCCTAAGTTGTTTTCAATTAAAGAGAACTTTCCTACAACATATTTATCTTCACCTGTAAAGTTTAATCTTTTTATAGATTCAATATATCCCTTCGAAGCATCCTTTTGCTTATTTTTAACAACCTCTCTAAAATATTCGTTTATAAGGTTATAGTAGTCCTTTTCATATATTACTTCCCTATTTTCAATCAATTCCTTTGTAATGTTTACAGAGGTATTCCCATAAACGTGCTTTGAAAATAATTCTCCCTTTTCATCTAACATTTTATAAACATAAACTTCCCCAACCTCTTTTTTACCATTTCTGTTACACCTTCCTGCACATTGAATTATACAGTCTAATGGAGCTAAATCCCTTATCACTACATCAAAATCAAAGTCAACTCCAGCCTCAACAACCTGCGTTGATACAAGTATAATATTATCTCCCTTCTTTAACCTCTCTGAAACCTCAATTATTCTATCTCTTCTATGTTTTGGTACAAGATTTGTGGAAAGGTAGTACACATCCCTGTCTAAACCCTTTAAACCATTAAATATTTCTATAGATTGGTTTATAGTGTTACATACAATTAGATAGGATTTATCCTTTATATTCTCTTTAAACTCCTCTATAAACTCTCCTACACTAATTCCCTCAAGCCTTGGTATTAATTTTGTTCTATTAAATAAAGAAAAATATTTCTCACATCCCTCTAAAAGCTCACAGGCTCCCTCTAATATAGCAGGTTTTGTTGCCGTCATCATTATTATCTTTACATCAAGATGTTTAACAGCCATATTAAATATGAAATCAATTAAAGGGTAGTATTTTACATCTATCGCCTGAACCTCATCTAAAAGAAGGATTGAACCCCTTAAACTTATGAACTTCTTTAACATCCTATTTCTATTTCCAACTAATGTTTCAAGAAGCTGAACAAAGGTAGTAACCACAACACCACTTTCCCAAGTTTCTATTAGAAGCTCCTCTTGAGTTTTAGAATAATCCCTGTTTTCATCTAAATACTCAACATCTGCCATACTATGATGCTTTATTAAATACCTTCCCTTTGCTTTTTTATACTCATCAAATTTTAAAAAAAGTTCCTCCAGAACATCATAGTTTTGGTCTATTATAGATGTAAAGGGAAGAGAATAAATAATCCTTCTTTTATCTCCTAATAATTCCCTAAGCTTTAGGGCTGCAAAGAAACCCGAATAGGTTTTTCCTGTCCCAGTTGGTGCTGTTATTGTAAAAATACTTTTGTCTTTATTTTTTTCTATACCATCTATTATACTTTTAAATATAGTGCTTCTTATTCCGTTTATATCCTGCTTTCCCTGTATCCTATTTTGTCTCTCATTGTCTAATTTTTCGTATTCAATGACTCCAAGTTTATCTGAAACTACAGTATTTGAGGCACTTAGCTTATCTGCTGAAATTAAAGCAGAATCAAAATAAGGTAGATTAGCATAATGTATTTCATTCTGTTCCCTCTCAAGCTTAAAATGAATTTTTCTAATCTCCTTTAATATATCCTCAACATTCTCCTCTAAAAAATCATTAAAAAGCTGTCCTAATCCTACCCTTTCATAATCTTTGTATATCTCCTCTTTGTTCTTTTTTATGTCCTCCATCTGCTTTTTAAATATATTTAACTTATCAAGAACCCATATGTCTCCTTCGTTTATCTCCTTGAAATTTTTAGGGAGATGTTCAGAGGGACTATCTAAATTTCCGTGGTGGTGCAGTATTGCAATATAAATATAAAGAGGATATACTCCCTTTAAAAGCTTTAAAGAAACATAGCCTCCAAAGACAGCAGATATAAAGCCGTGGTGTGAAAGCTCTGATATTTCTTTATTAAAAAGGTGTCTTTGAAAATAGGTGGTGTATTTACCAAAGTCGTGGCAGAAAGATAAAACCCTATAAACCTCCCTATCGGCATCATTAAATAAACCTTTATTTATCTCATATACTTCTTTTAAATGGTCAATTAAATGCTTATCTGGATGAGAATAAAATGGCATCCTATCCCTCCTAAATTAAAAGGGGCAATATGCCCCTACATAAATACAATTCCTTCACCGTTTTCAAGTCTTAATGCACTACATTTTAACTTTACCTTAAGTGCCTTGCCTTGTTCTTCAAATATATAAGTTGCCGCATCCTTTATAAGCCTATCATTATCAAAATCGCGTGGCATTCTCTCCCTTGCAAGCACAAAATCATCAAAATTAAAGTCTAATTTTTCAATAAAATCCTTGTTTATCGGTGTTACAATATCCTGAACATCATCTACCAACTGGGCATCAAACTCACCTACATATTTAATTAAAGCACTAAAGGGAGCTGCACCAAAATAAGGTGGATATTCACAAATTCCACAGGATATCCTTTCTTTTATCTTTTTATACATATCCTCATCCCTATGGCTTAAATAAACCCTATATGTGACACTTCCCTCTTGAGATGCAATAACCTCAAAGGGAACTTGAGTATGGTCCTTAACCTTATAAATATCCTTTGGATTTTCTATCTTTAAATAGTTCAAAGTTTGCATTATCTTTCTTGGTTTAAACATAATCCTTACAGCTAAATGGAGGTTTTCGCTTGAAAAAACTTCATAGTAGCTATCCCTTTCAAATCCCATAACAGCCGCAACTATTCCCATAAGGGTGGTTCTTGGTGGGAGAAGGTAGGATAGTGAGGAGGAGTTTGTATAAAACTTCCTAAAGTGTGCAAACCTACCCTTTAAATCAAAAACTAAAACCTTCATAAAATCACCCTACTTAACTTCAACAAGATTGAAATCCTTAAGTGCTTCCTTTAAATCCACCCTATTTCCATTTAACATAAGTTCAAGTGAGCTATCTGCAAAATAGAATATTCTGTTTATCTTATCCCTATTATCAGCAAGCCTTTGTACAAGTCTTGTAATATCAAGGCTTACTTCTTCTATGTCTCTTATATTTTCAACCTTTTCAGTCAAAGTTATATAATCTCTAAAATCCCCAAGTATAGTGTGACTATCAGTATATTCTACCCTTAAATAAAGTCTTGGATATTGACCAACCTTACTTCTTGTTGCAAGGTTTACTATCGCATACTTCATAGCTCTATCTAAAAGCTCTAAATCTTCATCCTTCAGCTTTGTCCTTTCTGCTCTTTTACCAGATACAACTCCAAAGAAGGCAATTAAAGAATACTTAACCCTGTAATCCTTACCTATTGCACCTTGGCTGTTTCCTGTATCACTTGAAAAATGAGATGTAATTGAACTTTCTAAAAGTTCAACCTTATTTAATGAGTATCCCCAGTTAAATTGAACAGGTCCTATAAATGTCTTGTTATCTCCCTTTACAGGCATTGTTGCACCAAACATTCTAACATCTATTAAACTATTTAATATCCATTCGTCTGTAAACTCCTTAAATTCCTTTGTTCTTCCCTCTGCATTTACTGTCTTTCCATCTACTCCTCTTACAAATATGTCATAGCCTAAATCTAAAAGATAGTCTCTTATATATCTTTTTAATCTTAAATCAGATACAAGGTTTACTTCCCTTTCATAGTCCATCCTTGGTCTGTTTTCTTCATCTGGGTCTCCATTTGGATTGCATAGCTTTGCGTCATATAGATATAAAATTTCATTATTATTCATTTACATCTTCCTCCTTTAAAAATGGTTTTACACTTGCATAGGAATAACCTGAAAGAATGTAGTATAGATTTTCGTTTTTATTTAATGTCCAATTTGACAAATTCTTGTCAATCAATCTCTTAAATTCATAGTAAATGCCCTCATTATACACTCTCAATGGCTTATCATTTGCCTTTTCTTGATTTAGTTTGTTAAACACGTCTGTTGAAAGTCTCATTAGCTTCTGCTTATCAACACCGTTGAAATTTATTTTATTTAAAATAGGCTTTTTATCCCCAAGTCTTTTTCTTTGTACGTTTCCTATTTCTCCAATTAAATATCCAAGTAAAAATAGGGCTGTTCTCTGTTCATCATATTTCATTGTCTCTATATACTTCTTTAAATCATCCCTTAAGGACAATCCCTTAACATCCATTCCTTCTCCCTCCTTTAGACAGCCAATCTTCTCAAGAACCTTTATAAAAACCAATGTTTTATTTATATAAGTCTCTACCCTTTGATAGAAGGATATATTATATTCCTTAAATCCTGAATCACCCTGTCGCCTAAAAATAATCGATGCTGCCCTGCAAAAGTCGTTTATAAGCTTTTCTCTGTTTAGAAGACTTGTTGATAGAATTGCATCATATATATTAAGGATGTTTCTGTATTCTGTTGCCTCTCCCTTGCTTTCACGTATTGGAACCATAGAATATATTGTATTTAGGTTGAATTTAATATCTGGTATAAAATGCTTAAGTTCATCACTTGATGTTTTTATCGCTCCTGCTAATCTTTTAAATATTGTTGGATTTACATCCTTTATAAATCTTTGTACCTTTGTTGAAGCTTGATTTTTTGTATAGAAGATAAAGTTTAATAGAAAATAGTACTGACTACCTTCTAATGAAAGAAACATATCTATATCTTCTCGTACATCATCTATTGATTCTAAATTTTTTAATGTATTAAAGGAGTTATTTATTTTGTCCTTTACAAAATCAAGCTCTTTAATATCTATTACATCACCATATATAAAATGGGGCAGAATAAAAACATTAAACTTTGCAAGTTTTGTGTTTAAATTATTGATAAGATATGTTTCTCCTGCAAGAAGGCTGTTTAGACAGTTTTCACAAAGTTGCATATTCCTTTTGTAATTGTTTTTGTTAAGCTCGCTTGCAAAGTTGAATAGATTTGTTGTGTAAAACTTTATCTTGGTCTTTTTTAAATCATCTGAAACATTTTCACTACTTCCACAGATGTGGCAGATACTCTTTCCCTCTTTTGCTTTTGTAGAAGACTTTGGCTTTTTAGATTCTATAACGGCATTTTTGTACTCATCGTATTCTGTAAGAGGTACTCCATCTATGCAGAGCACAAAAATTCCAAACTCCTTTAGCTTCATATTGTATTTATTTTTTAAATAATTTTCTATTTCCTTCGATAGTGTATCTGAAAACTTGCTTCCCTTATTGCCCTGCTCAATATGTTCCCTGTATTTTTCCTTTACATCAACATCTATTCCTATTTTAGTCAAATCTATTGCATACCTAAATCTTTTTAAACTATCATCCTCAAGATCAATAAAAAAGTTGTCTAAAATATCCTTTATTTTTGAATTAAGAAATTCACCTAATTCTACATTTGTTAGGTTATATACTGTTTGATTTAGAAAATACCCTAAGCTACTACTTGATGCATACCATTGAGGAGAATTGGCTCCATCTGCCGAACCTACAAAACAGTATTTATATGTTGTCTCTTTACTCATCTCCTCTTTAACATCAATTTCTATATTTAAGTTTTGTGTGTCAAAATTTAACTTAAATACATATCTGACCTTTCCATTAACCTGTGGCTCAATTTCCTTTATAATGTTATCTAAAAGTCCCCTTTCCTTTAAAGCTGCCTGCCCTAATTG
>JAOAAJ010000064.1 GCA_026418935.1 Caloramator sp.
ATATTAAAAAATTCATATAATATGTTAGAAACTGTGACTTGCCCAATTTATGAACTTATAGTATCATAAAAGTGTATGAAAGGAGGGGAAGTGGTGTATTCATTGGGGAAAATACAAAAGAAACTAAATATTATGTCTTTAACGGGGGTACTATTAGGTTTAGTTTTATCTGTGTTTGTGTTAGACCTTCAAATTAAGTCTAATTCAATTTATATGGTTAAAGTATCAGATAAAGAAATAGGCTATGTTAAAGGTATAGAAGTAGTAAAAAACGTTTCAAATAAGATAAAAATGACTGATGGAATAGATTTATCAAAGAACGTTAAAGTGTTTGCTGAAAAAGATGTAAATAAACAATTGATAGATGAACAAGAGCTTGAAGTTAAACTGCGAAAGGAATTTAAACTTAAAATACCTGCTTATGTTGTAAAGGTAGGAGATAACCAAATAGCAGTACTTGCAAGTAAAAAGGATTATGAAAGATTAATTGAAACAATAAAAAATAGGTATATTCCTAAATATGAAAAAACTAAGAGTGTAGAAATAAAGTCTTTTAAGATAGATGAAAATGTTTTAGCTACTATTCAATATGTAGATGCAGCATTGGTTGAGGATGTAGATGATGTTGCCGAAAAAATAATTAAAGGAAAGCTTGTCGAAGAAAAGTATGTAGTTAAGCAGGGAGATACAATTTGGAACATCTCTTTAGATAAGGGTATAAGTATTGACGAAATAGCTACATATAACCCAAACTTAAACTTAGATAAGATAAAAATAGGACAAGAAATATTAATAGTAAAAAATGAACCCTACTTTAATGTTGAAATAGACGTTGATATAGTATCAGACGAAGAAGTTCCTTATGAAGAAAAAGAAATTTATGATAAAACAATGAATAAAGGCAAGAAGATAGTTAAGGAACAAGGTAGAAATGGTCTTGCTGAGGTTACAAAGAATATTAAAATATTAAATGGCAATGTTGTAGACGAAACAATAATTTCATCAAATTTAATTAGGGAGCCCAAAAGTAGTGTTGTGATAATTGGAACAAAACAGTCCCATTTAGTTGCAACAGGAATGTTTATAAGACCATCAAGAGGTTATATATCATCTTATTTTGGTAGAAGATGGGGTAGAATGCATCAAGGAATAGATTTAGCAGGACCAACAGGAACACCAATCTATGCAGCAGATGCAGGAAAAGTTGTGTTTACCGGTTGGATGGGTTCATACGGTAAGTGTGTTATGATTGACCACGGAAATGGTTATAGAACTGTATATGCCCATGCAAGTAAAATATATGTTTCAGAAGGAATAAGGGTATCAAAGGGACAATTAATTGCAGCAGTAGGTTCAACAGGTAGGTCAACGGGACCTCATTTACATTTTGAAATTAGGAAGAATGGAGCTCCTCAAAATCCACTTAAATATATAAAGTAAGCCTAAATGGCTTACTTTATTATTTTATCAAAAACAAACATTCCTGAACCTTGAGCATTTTTATTTTCACCAATTGACTTAGAGGATAATATAAGTAGACTTTTAACATCTTTTAGGGAAATATTATTGTATTTTTCTAAAATAAGTGCAATAGAACCACAAATTATTGCACAGGAAATAGAGGTTCCTGAAGCAGTTTTATATGGAGTCTGAATTGAGTATTTGTGTTTTGATGTTGGTATATATTTTGTATCGCAGTTTAATGAAAGTACATCTATACATGGTGCTACAATATCTGGTTTGTTAATTCCGTCAAAGGTTGGTCCTCTTCCTGAAAAATCAGCAATAGATATGTGCTTTTTTGATAAATCGACATTCATTCCACCAACTGTTATGACATTTTTCATATTACCCGGGAAATAAATACTCATATTTTGCGGTCCTAAATTTCCTGATGGTACAACAGGAACTATATTGTTTTCTAATAATTTATTTATTGCCATTTCTAAAGGATTTATATATAGTTTATTTAAATACGGAAATTCAAAGGGTAAACAAGCTATTTTTATATTATATTGCTCTTTTATAAGGATTGCCTCCTGAATTGCTAAAATTATATCTGACATATATCCTAACCCAAGTGAGTTAAAACATTTAAAAATACAGAGCTTTGAATCTGGTGCAATTCCTTTATAGGAACTATTGGTATATCCACTTGATGCTATTATTCCTGCTAAAAAAGTTCCATGTCCGTTGTCATCGTATGGTTTATCAATTTTATTAATATAGTCTTTAAAAAATACAATAGTATTTTTGTTAGTTGTAAGGTCTGGATGAGGAAAACATCCAGTATCAAAAAGTGCAATTCCAATGTCTTTTCCTGTAAAGTTAAGATTGTGAGCAGATTTTACTCCTAAACTATGAGAAACATTGTTTAGGCATAAGGAGGCTTTATAATCAAAGCAGATAAAGGAAATGTCAGGGTTTTCAGATAATCTGTCTATGGACGTGGGAGAAATCTCACAGGAAATAGCATTTATTAGTTTGTACTCATGTTTTATTTTTCCACCGCTACTTATTATGGAGCCTTTTGTAACTTTGATATTCTTTTTATAGCAAACTATAACAGGAATTCTTCGTTTTGAGTTTACTGTCATATATTCCTTCAGTTTTTTATCTATTTTTCTATTAAACCACAGAAACATATAATCACCTAATAAATTTATGCAATACATTATATGCATCTATTCTTCAAATTGTTACAAGTTGCTTGTATAAACCTTCAATGTTAAAATAATATAGGGAGGGATTTTTATGGCATTGATAGATTTTAAATGCAAAGAATGTGGACATGAATTTTTTGAAATAGTAAATTCAGGTGAAAAGGTAACATGTCCAAAGTGTAAAAGCGATAATGTAGAAAGAGTATATAAAGGAAAGTTTTATGGAAAAGGAAATTGTAGTGGTGGATGTTCAACCTGCTCAGGATGTCATTAAGAATTCTTTTAAATAATATAAAAACTGCCTCAACAAAGTTGAGGCAGTTAAATTACATAGATAATGTTTTTTTAGTATAAACAACAATTAGTCTATCAAGTTCTTGACTTAATCTTAAAATTTTATTATAATCCTCTTTTTTAATTCCATCTTTTAATTTTAAATTAAGTTCGTTGGAAAGTATTTCAATCTTATTTTTAATTTCATCCTTTAGCATTTTTATCCCCCACCACTTACTCTTTTTAAGACAGCGACAAGGGATATTTTAACACTATTGTAGATGTAAATCAATATTTGTTAAAAAATTAATATTAAATTTATGTAATATATACTGTGTTTTTTATATGTTCAATAAATGCTCTTGATGCAGGAGATAGAGTTTTTTTATTGTGATAAACAAGATATATAGGTCTTTTTATATCTAAACCATTTATATTGTGACATTTCAAAAGATTAGCTTGGATTAAATCTTTGCAGGAATAATAAGAAACAATAGCCACACCAATTTTATTTTTAACTAATTGTATTACTGTTTCTAAAGAATTAGCATTTATGATTATGTTTAAATCCTCAATGTTAAAACCCATTTCATATAGTTTTTTTTCAAATATATTTCTTGTTGCAGAACCATCTTCTCTTTGAATAAAAGGTAATTTAATTAAGTCTTCAAAATTTATGTTCGCATCTAAATAATCAAGATTACTTATTAAAACAAGCTTGTCCTGAAATATATTTGTATATGTAAGCTTACAGTCATCTATCATATCTCCAACAATACCTAAATCAACATTAAAGGAAAGAAGCTGGTCAACTACATATTGCGTACTGCCTTCCTTTATATTGTAGCTAACTTCGTTATATAACTTACTAAAGGATTCAATAGCTTGAGGAAGTAAAAATCTACAAGGTGTTGTACTTGCAGCAATAGTTATTTTACCACATATTCTATTATCATATAGAGATAGACTTGAAATTGCATTGTCTCTTATGCTAATTAAGTTTACAGCATATTCATAAAAGAGCTTTCCAGCTTCAGTTAGGCGTATGTCCTTTCCGTTTCTATCAAAAAGCATTACTTTAAGTTCCTTTTCTAAAGAGGATATATGGGAACTTATTGTAGGTTGTGATAAAAAAGTAGCTTCGGCTGCCTTGGAAAAACTTTTATATTTTGCAACATTAATAAATGCTTCAATTTGCTTAAAATCCATACCATCACCCCAATTTATATAGTAAATGAATATTAGCAATTTTTCAACAAATATTATAGATTAACATTGGAGTTATAATTTGTTATCAAAAAATATAAAAATATATATTAAAAAATTAAGTATAAAATGCTATAATATCAATTATGGGTATAAAATAGGATAATTATCTTTAAATATAGATTACAAGAAGGATGGGTGCTGTTTATGGAAAAATTAATCATTGAAGGTGGTATTCCTTTAAAGGGAGAAGTAGTAATAGGCGGAGCAAAAAATGCAGCTGTTGCAATACTACCTGCAGTTATACTTGCAGATAAGGGAGAATTTATAATCGACAATCTTCCAGAAATTGAAGACATAAAGTGTCTTGAGGAAATATTAAAGAGCCTTGGAGCAAAGGTTGAAGAAATAAGTGATACAGGAGTAAAAATAGATACTAATGGTGTTAAAGATTTTAGAGCATTAGGTGAAGAAGTTAAGAAGATGAGAGCTTCATACTATCTATTAGGTTCATTGCTTTCAAAGTTTGGACGTGCAGAGGTTGCCTTTCCAGGAGGTTGTCCAATTGGAGTAAGACCAATAGACCAGCACATTAAAGGGTTTGAAGCAATGGGAGCAAAGGTAACTGTTGAGCATGGTGTTATAAAGGCCTATACAGAAAATGGTCTAAAGGGTGCTCATATATATCTTGATGTTGTAAGTGTAGGTGCAACAATAAATATAATGCTTGCTGCAACTAAAGCAAAGGGAGTTACAATAATAGAAAATGCAGCAAAGGAACCTCATGTAGTTGATGTTGCTAACTTTTTAAATAGTATGGGAGCAAAAATTAAAGGAGCAGGAACAGATGTAATAAAAGTATATGGTGTTGAAGAATTAGTAGCATGTAATTATAGTGTTATACCAGACCAAATAGAAGCAGGAACGTATATGGTTGCAGCAGCTGCAACTCTTGGAGATGTAGTATTAAAGAATGTAATACCAAAGCATCTTGAATCAATAACAGCAAAGCTTTTAGAGATGGGAATAACCGTTAAAGAGGGAGAAGATACAGTAAGGGTTTATGCAAACAAAAGACCTAAGGGAATAAATATAAAGACTCTTCCATATCCAGGTTTCCCAACTGACCTTCAACAGCCTATGTCAACTCTTTGTACTATAGCGGAAGGTGTTAGTATAATAAACGAAAGTATTTGGGAAGGTCGTTTTAAGCATTGTGATGAACTAAAGAGGATGGGAGCAAAAATTAAGGTAGAAGGAAGAGTAGCTGTAATTGAAGGAATTGAAAAATTGTCTGGAGCAGAGGTTGCAGCTACAGACTTAAGAGGGGGAGCAGCCTTAGTTGTTGCGGGCCTTGTTGCTGATGGTATAACAGAAGTAACAAATATTCGTCATATAGATAGAGGATATGAAAAGATTGAATATAAGCTTCAGGCTTTAGGTGCAAAAATAAAGAGAGTAAAAGAAGAAGGGGCTAACGGGAGCATCCATAGTTTTGTGTAAATCACATCTATGGATGCTCTTTTTTATGTATGTGTAACTGGAAAATATGCAAATAATAACTAGTAGAAATTTTGAAAGGAGTAGATATTTATGCCTGAATTAAATATTCCTAACATTGATCTCAATGCAGAATTAAAAAAGTGTAAGAGCATGGAAGACTTAGTTGGAAAGAATGGTCTTATGCAGAGGTTGTTTGGAAACATTATTCAACAGTTTTTAGAAGCTGAGATGGAGGAACACCTAGGAAGAGAGAAA
>JAOAAJ010000083.1 GCA_026418935.1 Caloramator sp.
TTGGATGTAGGCATCTTAAAAATGTTACAGTTATAAAGGGTGGAAGATACATTATTTCTTCTAATACTTTCCCATCATATTTTTTAAGGAAAAAGGATGAAAAATTAAGTATATATACTAAACTTGATGCAACTATTTTTGGTATGTATATTTCTAAGGTATTTAATATAGATAAAAGGTATGTGGGTACAGAACCCTATTGCGATGTAACAAATGAATATAATAAAACTATGTTGAGCATACTCCCCAATTATGGAGTTGAAGTGTGTTTAATTGAAAGGCTAATAAAGGATGGAAGGGCAGTTAGTGCATCAATTGTGAGAAATCTTTTAAAGGAAGATAGGCTTAGTGAAGTAGAAAAATTAGTACCTAAAACAACCTATGATTTTTTAAGAACTAAAGAGGGTAAAGAAATAATAGAGAATATAAAAAGGAGAGATTTACCACATTGATAAAAATTTTAGAGGATAGAGAAAAAAGATATGAAGAAACTTTAAAGTTAATATCCCTTGATTTAGGTACAGTTCTTTGTGCTAAAATAAATTATCCTGGAAATGATAAAAATACTGAGTATGCGAAAAAAGCCTTTAGTATGTTGAAAAAGGCAATTTATAAAGAGTTTAAAGGACTTATTAAATTAGAGAAAAATCTATCAGGTTATGATGGAGATAGTATGCTTTTAATAATTGGTTTATCTGATACAGAAGTAAAAAAAAGAAGTATAAAAATTGAGACAGAACATCCTTTAGGAAGGATATTTGATGTCGATATATATAATAAAGATGGTGTTCCGCTAAGCAGGGGTGAGTTTAATATAAAAGAGAGAAAGTGTATTGTATGTGGAAACTCTGCAAGGGAATGTATAGTTAAAAAAAGACATAGTCTAAAAGAGGTTTTAACTAAAGTTAACAATATGATAAAGGAATATGGGGACAGTTATGATAAATAGGGAGACGTTTATAAAAAAGATTTCTCAGATTGCATTAGAGGCAACATTATTTGAAGTTTCAACACATCCAAAACCAGGGCTTGTTACGCCCTTTTCTAATGGTTCACATAATGATATGTGTTATGTAACCTTTTTAAGGAGTGCATCATCGATTGCACCTTACTTTTCTGAATTTATAAAAGCAGGTATTTTATTTAAAGAAAATGTTTTAGATAATTTAAGACCTATAGGAATTATGGCAGAGAAGGATATGTTTTGTGTAACAGGTGGTGTAAATACGCATAAAGGATTAGTTTTTCTGCTTGGTGTTATTTGTGCAGGATGTGGAGCACTTTTTAGAAAAAATAAAGAAATTAATAGATATACTATAGCTAATGAAATTAGTGAAATTACAAAGGGAATTGTGGAAAAAGAATTAGATAATTATGATGAGAAAAAGGGTATGACAAATGGACAGAGGATTTATAAAAAATATGGTTTAACTGGAATACGTGGTGAAGTTGAGGGAGGACTTAAGTCGATTATAGATTTTGCATTACCTACACTTGAGAAATATAATAAAAAGTTAAGTTTAAATGATATGCTTGTTAATACCCTGCTTTCTCTTATGACTGTAGTTGATGATACAACAGTTGTTCACCGGGCTTCAATTGAGGGGTTAGAGTTTGTAAAAAAACATTCAAAAATTGCATTAGGACTTGGAGGAATGGCAACAAAAGAGGGAATAGAGTATATTGAAAAAATGGATAGAGAATTTAAAGAAAGGAATATAAGTCCTGGAGGGTGTGCAGATTTACTGGCAGCAACATATATGATTTATAAGATTGAAGAGATATGGAGGAATGAGTATGCAGATTTTACTTTCATCAATTATCAATCACAATAAAAAATACACACAGGAGGGTGAAGTTGCTACCTATATTCCAGAACTATCTAAGGCAGATAAAAATCACTTAGGAATATATGTGGTAACATTAGATGGTGAAGAGTATGGTGAGGGAGATTTTAATGTAAAATTTACAATGCAGAGTATATCAAAGGTTGTAACTCTAATGCTTGCCCTTTTAGATAATGGTCCTGAAAAGGTTTTTGAAAAAATAGATATGGAACCTACTGCTGATACATTTAATTCAATAAGTTCACTTGAGACAAGAAATCCACAAAAACCATTAAATCCAATGATAAACTCAGGAGCAATTGCAACAACATCGCTAATCTATGGGGATAACTGTGAAAAGAAGATAGAGAGAATATTAAAGTTTACAAGAAGAATAACAGGAAATAAGGATATAAACATAAACTATGATGTTTTTAAGTCCGAAAAGGAGACAGGACATAGAAATAGAGCTCTTGCCTATTATATGAAAAGTACGGGAGTTATTGATGGTGATGTTGAAGACATATTAGATTCATACTTTATGCAATGTTCTATAGAGGTTACTTGCAAAGATATAGCAAGAATAGCAGCAATGCTTGCAAATAATGGTATTTTACCTTGGAGTGGCGAAAGAATAATACCAGCCCATTATGCAAGAATAGTAAAAACTATAATGGTAACTTGTGGAATGTATGATGAGTCAGGTGAATTTGCAGTAAAGGTTGGAATACCTGGCAAAAGTGGAGTAGGTGGAGGAATACTTGCAGCTGTACCAAACAGGATGGGCATAGGAGTATTTGGACCTGCATTAAATAAGAAAGGAAACAGCATAGCAGGATTAAAGGTTTTAGAGGAGCTTTCAAGGGAACTTGATCTTAGCATATTTTAAGGGGGAAGTAGATGAAAAAGTTAGGGATTTTTTTAATTTCATTGGGTATATCAATACTTGTGTTTACTGGGGTAGTGCAGTATATTGCCTATAGAGAAAGACAGGCCTTAATTGAAACAGTCAAGGGAGTAAAGAGTACAGTTATTGCAAATGATTTAGTAAAAAATGATTCGAAAAAGGATAATAAATATAACGCTAAAAATCCCATTGGAGTACTTGAGATACCTAAAATTGATTTAATAATACCTATAGTTGAGGGTGAAACAGAGGAAAGTTTAAAAAATGCCGCAGGACATATTGAAGGTACAGGACCATTAGGTGCAGATAGTAGTAATTATTGCATTGCAGGACATAGGGCACACTATACAGGAGGATTTTTTCATCGGCTTGATGAACTTGAGGTTGGAGATGAAATAAAGATAAAAACAAAAGATGGAGAATATTACTTTAAGGTTATAGAAAAGAAGATTGTAACACCAGATAAGGTTGAAGTTTTAAATCCAACTAAGGGTAAGGCACTTGTTACACTTATAACTTGTCATCCATTATATAGCAATAAGAAGAGATTGATTGTGGTGGCAGAGCTCAAAAAATAAAATGGAGCAGGTAACGGGAATCGAACCCGCATAGCCAGCTTGGGAAGCTGGAGCTCTGCCATTGAGCTATACCTGCATCACATTTATATTATAACCATTTTTTAGGATTCTAATCAATTTTTAAAATGAATAAAAATTTTGAAAAATTACTTAATTAATTGGGTAAATCTCAAAAGTGCTTTTATTTTTAGTTGAAATTAAGTATTTTTGAGGAGGGGTTCTATGTTAACATATAATTTTGAGGATAATATACCTTTGTTTAGATGCAGCTTATGTGGTAAATGTGATGGATTTATAGAATCAAAATCTTTAATAAATAAAAATAGGGGATGCTGTTGGTATTATCCTAAATACACTTTAATGGATATTAAAAATATTTTAGCCATTGGAAAAGAGGATTTTGTAAAGAGACTTAAAACATTAGAAAACGTATATATAAGCAGTTTTTATTTAGAAGTTAGAGGTTTTTTTGATGAAGAAGGTTATTATAAGGCTAATATAGAAGAAAAAAGTGATTTCGATTCAAAGTTATTTTTTAGGTTGTGTCCATTTTGGCAGGAAAATGGGTGCAAAATAGATTTTAAACTTCGTCCACATCCCTGCAATCTTTATTTGTGCAGGGAAGTAATAGAACTTTGTAATGAAGATTATAGAGAGTTTTCAAAGGAAAGAAGGGACTATTTTTCTTATATGAATTATTTTAATGAACTTTTAAAACGAGAACTTATAGAAAATAGGTTGGACTTATTAAAGGATTTTGAAGG
>JAOAAJ010000116.1 GCA_026418935.1 Caloramator sp.
CAGGAACTTACAGAATATGGACTAATTGCAGAAGACTGGGGTGGAGATACTATCTGTGTTCCTGTATCAGCACATACACATCAAGGAATTGATACGTTACTTGAAATGATTTTACTTGTTGCTGAAATGCAAGAGTTAAAGGCTAATCCAAATAGAGCTGCAAAGGGAACAATTATTGAATCAAAGCTTGATAAAGGTAGAGGGCCAGTTGCCACTGCTTTAATACAGGCAGGAACTTTAAAGGTTGGAGATGCAGTTGTTGCTGGAACAGCATATGGCAAAGTTAGAGCAATGATTGATGACAAGGGTAGAAAGGTTGCTAAAGTTGCACCATCAATGCCTGTTGAAATTTTAGGACTTTCTGAAGTACCAAATGCTGGTGAAAAATTCTATGTTGTTGCTGATGAAAAAACAGCACGTGAAATTGCTGAAATAAGAAAAGAAAAACAACGTGAAGAAATGTTTGCTGCAAATGCAAAAGTATCACTACAGGATCTATTCTCACAAATTAAAGAAGGAAAAGTAAAAGTGCTTAACATTATAGTTAAGGCAGATGTGCAAGGTTCAGTAGAAGCTATTAGACAATCATTAGAAAAGCTATCAAATGATGAAGTGAAGGTTAAAGTAATACATGGAGCTGTAGGTGCTATAACAGAAACTGACGTATCACTAGCTTCTGCATCTAACGCAATAATAATTGGATTCAATGTAAGACCAGATGGAATGGCAAGACAACTAGCAGAGAAGGAAAGTGTTGAAATAAAGACATATAGAATAATTTATGAAGCAATAGACGATATAACAGCAGCAATGAAGGGTATGTTAGATCCTGAGTTTACAGAAGTAGTAACAGCCAGACTACAGGTTAGACAAACATTTAAGGTATCATCAGTTGGAACAATTGCAGGTTGTTATGTTGAAGATGGAAAAGTTAATAGAAATGACAGCATAAGAGTAATAAGAAATGGTATAGTAATTTATGAAGGAAAGATATCATCATTAAAGAGATTTAAAGATGATGTGAGAGAAGTTGCTGCGGGATATGAATGTGGTTTAACAATAGAAAGGTTCAATGACATCAAAGAAGGAGATGTTTTTGAAACATATACAATGAAAGAAGTTGAAAGAAAGTAAAGAGGTGCATTTATATGGCATTTGAAAGGAATACAAGACTTTCAGAGGAAGTTAGGAAGGTTTTAAGTAATATTGTACAAAATGAATTAAAGGATCCCAGGATACCACCTTTAACATCAATTACACATGTAGATGTAACAAAGGATTTGAGATATGCTAAGGTTTATGTTAGTGTATTTGCTGATAATGAATCTAAAAGAAATTGCTTAGACGGTTTAAAAAGTGCATCAGGCTTTTTAAGAAAGGAACTTGGCAATAGAATAAAAATGAGATATACTCCCGAATTGATATTTGAACTTGATCAATCAATAGAATATAGTATGAAGATAAATGATATATTAAGGGAGATAAATAAAAATGAATAAGCTTGATGAACTAAAAAAAATAATAGAGTCTCAAAATGACTTTGCAGTAGTATCCCATACTTCACCAGATGGTGACAGTATGGGGTCTATTCTTAGTCTTTATAATTTATTATTGGATTTAAATAAAAACGTAGATGTGTTTGTTGAAGGCCAAGCTCCCAATAAATTTTCATATTTAAATGGATTTAGTAATATAAAAAATATAAATCAATCAAAAATAAGGTATGATTGTTTATTTGTTTTAGATTGTGGAGATGAAGATAGATTAGGTGATTGTAAAGAATTAATAGATAAAGCTGATATTATAATTAATATTGACCATCATATAACCAACACAGCTTTTGGTAACATAAATATAATTGATTCAAAGGCATCTAGTGTAGGTGAAATGCTATTTGAATTATATAAAAATCTTGGTTATAATATTTCACCTAAAATTGCTGAATGTCTTTATACATCAATTGCTTCTGATACAGGAGGATTTAAATTTTCAAATACATCTTCAAAGACAATGAGAATAATAGCAGATTTAATTGATATAGGAATAAATTTTACGAGTATTTATTATAGGATTATGGATTTAAAAACTTTAAATGGTATAAAATTAATTTCAAAAGTTACATCTACTTTAAAGACTTATTTAGAAGGTAAAGTAGCAACTATAAAATTGACTAAACAAATGTTAGAAGAGTGTGAAGCAACAGAAGATGAAGCAGGTGAACTTGTTAATATTGCTAGGGATATAGAAAACGTTGAGGTTGGAATATTAATAAAAGAAGTAGATTTAGATACATACAAAATTAGTTTTAGATCTAAAGATTATTTTGATGTAAAGGATATTGCTTTAAAATATGGAGGCGGAGGTCATATAAAGGCTGCTGGTTGTACAATCAAGAATAAAACAATTGATGAAATTGAAAACGAACTTGTTAGTGAAATAAAAAAGGCTTGGGTGAAATATAATGAATGGAGTAATTAATATACTAAAGCCACCAGGAATGACTTCACATGATGTAGTGTCTTTTTTAAGAAAAAAGTTAAATATAAAAAAGATAGGGCATACTGGAACATTAGATCCAGGTGCCGCTGGGGTTTTACCTATTTGTATTGGGAAGGCTACAAAAATTGTGGATTATATAACTTCACAAGATAAAACGTATATTTGTGAAGTTACTTTTGGTAAAGTGACTGATACATTTGATAAATATGGTAAGGTTATAGAGGAGTACAATTATGATTTTGAAGTAGATTATGATAAAATAAAAAAGGTTACGAATGAATTTTTAGGTGTGATAGAGCAAATTCCTCCAACATATTCAGCAATAAAAATAAATGGACGAAGGGCTTATGAATTAGCAAGGAAAGGTGAAAGTTTTGAAATCCCTAGTAGAAAAGTAAATATATATAGTATAGATATACTAAATGTTTCTAAAAAAAGTGCTCTTTTAAAAGTGCATTGTTCAAAGGGGACATATATTAGAAGTCTCTGCTATGATTTAGGTAAAAAATTAGGATATGGTGCGTATATGAGTTTTCTTTTAAGAACACAATCTGGAAAGTTTACAATTGATAATTCAGTTATTATAGATGATATATCTTTAGAAAACATAAATAATATTATGTTAACTATTGATGCTATTCTTGATTATCCAATAATTAAACTTGATGATAATCAAGCTAAGAAATTTTTAAATGGTGCTTTTATAAAAATGCAATTGCATAATAGATATTATAAAATATATGGAAACAATGAAAATTTTTTAGGTATAGGTATAATTCAAGAGGGTAAACTTAAACCAGATAAAATATTAATTTAAGGTGTTTAGTATGAAGATAATAAATGATGTTTTTCAACGTATTTATTTAGATTTTAATACTACAGTTGCTTTGGGGATGTTTGATGGGTTACACATTGCACATAGAGAAATTATTAAAAGAGCAGAAGTTTATTCTAAAAGAAATAATACTAAAAGTGTAGTGTTGACTTTTGAGCAAGACCCAGAAGAGTTTTTATATCCAGAAAAAAAGCATAACATCATTATCGATAATAAAACAAAAATAAAGTTAATAGAAGAGCTTGGTATAGATTATCTTGTGTTGTTAAAAACAAATAAGGAATTACTTAATCTTAATCCAGAAGATTTTATTAAATATTTAGTTAATAATATAGGTGTAAAACAAGTTATTTGTGGTTTTGACTATAGATTTGGTAATAAGGCAAAGGGCGACATTGAATTATTACAGATGTATGGTAAAGATAATGGATTCTTTTTGGATGTTGTTGATGAGATAAAGATAAATGGATTAAAAGTTTCTAGTTCAGCTATAAGAGAAAAGTTACAAAATGGATTAGTAAATGAAGCAAATGAATTATTAGGATATCAATATAGCATTTTTGGATTAGTTAATAAAGGTAACCAGATAGCAAGAGAAATGGGATTTCCAACAGCTAACATCTACATTGACGATAGAATTGCTCTTAGAAATGGTGTTTATGCAACTAAAACAGTAATAAATGGTAAGGAATATTCATCTATATCGAATATAGGGTATAAACCAACATTTAATGGGAAACAAAAGGTGTTAGAAACTCATATATTTAATACTAACATGGATTTGTATGGAAAAGAAATTTTAGTAAAGTTTACAAAGTTTATAAGAGATGAACAAAAGTTTGAGAGTATAATTAGGCTTAAAGAAAGAATACAGGAAGATATTATTATAGCAAGAAACTTATAAAAATATCTATTTACAATTAACTGACCTTTTGATATAATTTGTCTGTAACCTGTGCAAAGTTATCGTAACACCGGCGTTAACCTTGCACAAGGGGTTAATAATTTAGGAGGTGTAACAATGGATAAGACAATTAAGCAAGAAATTATCAACAAGTACAAAAGACAT
>JAOAAJ010000073.1 GCA_026418935.1 Caloramator sp.
AGATGTGTATAAGAGACAGAAATTAGAGGCAGAATGTGAGATATACACAGATGTTGATGGTATATATAGTGTTGATCCACGTCTTTATAGGGATGCAAAGAAGATTGAAAATATAAGTTATGAAGAGATGCTTGAACTTTCAAGCCTTGGAGCTCAGGTTATGCATTCAAGGTCTGTGGAACTTGGGCAAAAATACAATATACCCATTTATGTTGGACTTAGCTGTAGTGATATTAAGGGAACGTATATAAGGGAGGTAGAAGATATGGAAACTAAACCAGTAACAGGACTTGCAGTTTCTGATGAGGATGTGTCAATAACTTTGATTGATATTGATTATGATATATGCACCCTTTCAAGTATATTTGAAGCCATTGCAGCAAGAAAGATTAATGTAGATATGATAAGCCAAACAGCACCCCAAAATGGAAGTGTAAATATATCCTTTACTATACCAAAGGCAGATTTAAATGAATGTTTAGAGGTCATTAGAGTATATACAATGAAAAAACCTATTATAGATGAGAATATAACAAAATTTTCAATTGTAGGTATTGGAATGAAAACAACATCAGGTGTTGCAGCAAGGCTGTTTAAGGTGTTTAAGGATAACAATATTCAGGTTAAAATGATTACTACATCAGAGATAAGAATTACTTGTACTATAAATAGAGAAGATAAATTAAAGGCAGTTGAACTTGTTGCAAAGGAATTTAATCTATAAGATATGCAGATACTATAGAAAGAAAAACTTTCTATAGTTTTTTTATTTCAGAAAAAGAAATCTATAATTTTATGTTTTTCTAAATTTTAACCTAAGGTTAACAAACATTTATAATTTTTTGTTGCAAAAGTCATATAAAAGTATTATTATATGATTAAAGAATCATATACTTAATATGGAAGGTGATTTTATGAAATTACAGGAAATAAATAAGATAAACTTTGAAGGAATGGAAAACAGCATAACTGGAGTATTAGAACTTTATACAACTACTTGTCCAGTTTGTGTACAATTGAAGCCAGTACTTGAGGAAGTAGCAAAGGAAATAGAAAATGTTAATTTTTATACAATCAATGCACAGGAGAATATGTCAGTTGCAAGAAAGTTTAAGGTTATGAGTGTACCTACTACACTTATTTTAAAAAACGGTGAGGTTGTAGAAAAAATAGTGGGATTTAAAAATAAAGAAGATTTAAAACAAATAGTACAAAAACATTTTTAGGTGATGATATGGAGTTAGTAAATGTTTTAAAGGCTCTTTCAGATGAAACAAGATTAAGGATAATAAATCTTCTTATGGTGAAAGAACTTTGTGTATGTGAACTTGAGGTGCTTCTTGGACTTAATCAGTCCAACGCCTCAAGGCATCTAAATAAACTTTCTTCTGCTGGCATTTTAAAGAGCTATAAAAAGGGACAGTATGTATACTATTTTATAAACTCTGATTTTATAGAAAAATACCAAAGTTTATATGAAACTCTTAGACAAAATTTTAACAAATATGATATACTACAAAACGATATAAATAATTTAAACAAATATATTTTAAGTGGTATATCATGTGAAGATTTAAAGGAAGGTAAATTAAAATTTTAAGGGAGGTAAGTTTATGGAAAAGAAAAAGGGATTAGGATTTTTTGAAAGGTATTTATCTATTTGGGTTGCCTTATGCATAGTTGTTGGTATTTTAATAGGTAAATATATTCCTATAATACCAAAAACATTAAGCAGATTTGAGTACGCCAATGTTTCAATTCCTGTGGCAATTTTAATATGGCTTATGATTTATCCAATGATGCTTAAAATTGATTTTTCAAGTATAGTAAATGCTACTAAAAAACCAAAGGGACTTATAGTTACTTGTGTTACAAACTGGTTAATAAAGCCATTTACAATGTACTTATTTGCATACTTTTTTATAAGAATAGTTTTTAATAAATTCATTCCAGACAACCTTGCTACAGAATATATAGCAGGAGCAGTTCTTCTTGGTGCAGCACCTTGTACAGCGATGGTTTTTGTATGGAGTTATTTGACTGATGGAGATGCAGGATATACACTTGTACAAGTTGCAGTAAATGATTTAATAATACTTGTTGCATTTACACCAATTGTTGCATTTTTACTTGGTGTAAGCAATGTTAAAGTACCATATAATACTCTATTTCTATCAACTATTTTATTTGTTGTAATACCACTTACTTTTGGCTACTTAACAAGAAGAAGTGTAATTAAAAATAAAGGACTTGACTATTTTGAAAATGTATTTTTAAAGAAGTTTAATAACGTAACAATAGCTGGACTGCTATTAACCTTAATTATAATATTCTCCTTCCAAGGAGAAATAATAATAAATAATCCTTTCCACATTATTTTAATAGCAGTACCACTTACAATTCAAACCTTCTTTATATTTGGATTTGCATATGCTTGGGCAAAGATATGGAAGCTTCCACACAATATTGCAGCACCAGCATCTTTAATTGGTGCAAGTAATTTCTTTGAACTTGCTGTTGCAGTTGCAATATCACTTTTTGGTTTAAAATCAGGAGCAGCTCTTGCAACTGTTGTTGGGGTTTTAACAGAAGTTCCAATAATGTTAACTCTTGTTAGAATTGCCAACAATACAAGGCATTGGTTTAATAAATAATGTATAGAAAGTCCAATTAGTTATATTAGCTAATTGGACTTTTGTTATTAAAAGTAAAACGCATATGTGAATATGATAAAAACAATAAATTGGAAAATAGATTAAAGCATAGTATAAAAATGATATTAATTGACTTTAATATTTAATTATTTTATAATATAGTTATAAAATATCGAAGGGAGATGTTTCTATGCAAATTAAAATACTTGGTTCAGGTTGTGCAAATTGCAAAAAGCTTGAGGCAAATGCAAAAGAAGCTGTAAAGGAACTTGGAGTTGAAGCAGAAGTTATTAAGGTTGAGGATTTTAAAGATATAATGAAGTATGGAGTTATGAGAACTCCTGCTATAGTAATAAATGAAAAGGTTAAGATGTTTGGTAAGGTTTGTACAGTTGAAGAAATAAAGAACTATATAAAGGATGAGATGTAAAAAATATGTTAAAATTATAACTTTTCAAAATATATTGAAATTGATTCTGCTATTTTGGTAAAATAAAAATAGGCAGAGTAAAGAGAGCCACAACACATTAAAAGGGTGTTGTGGCTTTTTTTGAATAGATTATGCATATATTTTATTATCTTAAATGAGGGGGATATTAAAATGTCAAAGTATATTCTTGCATTAGACCAGGGGACAACAAGTTCAAGAGCAATAGTTTTTGATAAAGGTGGACAAATTGTATCTGTTGCTCAAAAGGAGTTTACTCAAATTTATCCAAAGGCTGGTTGGGTAGAACACGATCCAATGGAGATATGGGCAACACAAATAGGAGTTGCCAATGAAGCTATGGCAAAGGCGGGACTTGCTGCACATGATATTGCAGCAATTGGTATTACAAATCAAAGAGAAACTACAGTTGTATGGGATAAAACAACAGGAAGGCCAATATATAATGCAATAGTATGGCAGTGTAGAAGAACAGCAGATATATGTGATGATTTAAGAAGTAAAGGATATGCTGAAATGATAAGAAATAAAACAGGGCTTGTAGTTGATGCATATTTCTCAGGTACAAAGATAAAATGGATACTTGATAATGTTGAAGGTGCAAGAGAAAAGGCTGAAAAAGGAGAATTGATGTTTGGTAATATAGACACATGGCTTATTTGGAACTTAACAGGTGGAAAGGTTCACGTTACTGACTATTCAAATGCTTCAAGAACAATGTTATATAACATTTATGAATTAAAGTGGGATGATGAGATACTTGAGATATTAAATATTCCAAAATCAATGCTACCAGAGGTTAAACCATCAAGCTGCATATATGGATATACAGCAGTTGATGTGATAGGAGGAGAAATCCCTATATCAGGGGATGCAGGAGATCAACAAGCTGCTCTATTTGGACAGGGATGCTATAAAGAAGGTATGGCTAAAAATACATACGGAACAGGATGCTTTATGCTGATGAACACAGGAGAAAAACCTGTTAGATCAAAGAATGGACTTTTAACTACAATAGCTTGGGGAGTAGATGGAAGGGTTGAATATGCTCTTGAAGGAAGTATATTTATAGCAGGTGCAGTAATCCAGTGGTTAAGAGATGAGCTACGAATGATTAAAACAGCAGCAGATAGTGAAGAGTATGCAACATCTGTTGAAGATTCTAATGGAGTATATGTAGTCCCTGCATTTGTTGGTATGGGTGCACCATATTGGGATATGTATGCAAGAGGAACAATAGTTGGACTAACAAGAGGAGCAAAGAAGGAACATATAATAAGAGCTGCACTTGAATCAATGGCATATCAAACAATGGATGTTCTTAAGGCTATGGAGGAGGATTCAGGTATTAGTCTATCAGCACTTAAGGTTGATGGTGGTGCAGTTGCAAATAACTTTCTAATGCAGTTTCAATCAGACATACTAAATGTTGCTGTTTATAGACCAAAGATTATTGAAACAACAGCATTAGGTGCTGCATATCTTGCAGGATTAGCAGTTGGATATTGGAAGGATAAAGAGGAGATACTAAATAATTGGGCTGTAGATAGAAGGTTTGAACCAAATATGGATGAAGAAAAGAGAGCAAAACTTATTAAGGGATGGCATAAAGCTGTAAAGAGAGCATTAGATTGGGAAAAGGAAGAATGATTGATTTTTAATCTAATATATGGTAAAATATAATAAATAGAATATTTTGGCGAGAGTTGAGAGCCGTGAAAATAGGCCACATAGGTGGTCCTGTTTTCACGGCTTAATTTTTTAAGGGGAGGTTTTTATATGTATGATGTGGCAGTTATTGGTGCAGGTATAGTTGGGACAAGTATAGCAAGGGAATTATCAAGATATGACCTAAATGTAGTAGTTATTGAAAAAAGTAGTGATATAGCAAATGGTTCTACTAAGGCAAATAGTGGAATAGTACACGCTGGCTATGATGCAAAGGAAGGAACCTTAAAGGCTAAATTTAATGTTTTAGGAAGTGAGATGTACGAGAGGATATGTAGGGAATTAGATGTTCCCTATAGGAGAAATGGTTCTTTGGTACTTGCCTTTAATGATGAGGATATGAAGCATATAGAGATGCTTTATAAAAGAGGATTAACAAATGGAGTTAAAGAGCTTGAGGTGATAGATAAAAATAAGGTTTTATCTTTAGAGCCAAACCTTCAAGACAACGTAGTAGGTGCTCTTTATGCAAAAACAGGAGCAATAGTATCCCCCTTTGAACTTGCTATTGCCCTTGCAGAAAATGCAAATCAAAATGGTGTAGAGTTTATGCTTACAACCAAAGTTATTAAGGTTTATAAGGAGAAGGATATATTTGTAATAGAAACAAATAAGGGGACAGTAGAGTCCAGATATTTAGTTAATGCTGCAGGACTTTTTGCAGATGATATAAATGATATGCTTGGAGGAGAAAAGTTTAGGATAATACCAAGAAGAGGGGAATATTGCTTATTTGATAAAGCTGTAGGAGGAATAGTTACAAGAACTATATTCCAAACACCTACAAATAAGGGAAAGGGAATATTAGTATCTCCAACTGTACACGGTAACTTATTTGTTGGTCCAAATGCGGTTGAGATGGATAGAAAAGATGATGTTTCAACAACAAAGGAAGGGCTTGATGAGGTATTAAAGGGAGGAAGTAGGAGTGTTAAAGGATTAAATGCAAGGGATATAATAACATCCTTTACAGGTATAAGAGCAACACCAGATAAGAGGGATTTTATAATAAATATACCAACTAAAAATGCAGTTAATGCAGCAGGAATAGAATCACCAGGCCTTACTGCATCTGTTGCAATTGCTCCATATGTAGTATCACTTCTTGAGGAACAGGGACTTAGGTTGATAAAGAAGGAGAATTTTATAGCAACAAGGCAAAATACAAAATTGTTTATAAATATGTCGGAGGATGAAAAGAGGGAAGTATTAAGTAAAAATCCAATGTATGGAAGGATAATCTGTAGATGTGAGCACATCACAGAGGGAGATATAGTAAGTGCCATAAGAAGACCTCTTGGAGCAAGAAGTGTAGATGGTGTTAAAAGAAGGGTAAGAGCTGGAATGGGAAGATGTCAAGGAGGCTTCTGTATGCCAAGGGTTGTGGAAATACTTGCAAGGGAACTTAATATACCTTTAACTGAAGTAAAAAAATCTGATGAGGGTAGCTTTATTTTGACAGGTAAGACAAAGTGATGGGAGGAGAAAAGATGAAGAAGGATTTGGTTATAATAGGTGGTGGGCCTGCAGGGCTTGCGGCAGCAATTGAGGCAAAGAAAAATGGAATAGATGATATATTAATATTAGAGAGGGATAAAAGGCTTGGTGGCATACTTCAACAGTGTATACACAATGGATTTGGGCTTCATATATTTAAAGAACAGCTTACGGGACCAGAATATGCCCAAAGGTTTATAGATGAAGTAGAAAAGTTAGGAATTGAATATAAGCTTGATACTATGGTGCTGAATTTATCAGAGAATAAACATATTACAGCACTAAACCCAAGGGATGGAATTATTGAAATAGATGCAAAGGCAGTAATACTTGCTATGGGATGCAGGGAGAGAACAAGGGGAGCTTTAAATATACCAGGAAGTAGACCAGCTGGGGTATTTACTGCAGGTGCAGCCCAAAGATTTGTGAATATGGAAGGGTATATGGTAGGGAAAAAGGTTGTAATTTTAGGGTCAGGTGATATTGGGCTTATAATGGCAAGAAGAATGACGCTTGAAGGTGCAGAGGTTAAGATGGTTGTAGAACTTATGCCATACTCAACAGGGCTTAAAAGAAATATTGTTCAGTGTCTTGAGGATTTTGATATACCTCTTTTATTTAACCATACTGTTATAAAGATTCACGGCAGGGAAAGAGTAGAGGGAGTTACAATTGCAGCAGTAGATGAAAATAGAAGACCTATTGAGGGAACTGAACAGTATGTAGAGTGCGATACACTTTTATTATCTGTTGGGTTGATACCAGAGAATGAGCTATCAAGGGAGGCAAATATAAAAATAAATTTTATAACTTCGGGTGCCTATGTAAATGAGCTTATGGAGACAAGTGTAGATGGAATTTTTGCCTGCGGAAATGTTGTTCACGTTCACGATTTAGTAGATTATGTTACAGAGGAGAGCTATCTTGCAGGATATGGTGCTGCAAAATATATAAAGGGAGAATATATTAAGGATGAAACTGGATTTAATACAAAGACAGGTTTTGGAATAAGATATGTAGTTCCAAATAGAATAAATCCGAAGAATGTTAAGGACAAAGTAAACTTCTATATGAGGGTAAATGATGTATATCATAATGTTGATTTAGTTGTAAGAGATGGAGAAAGAATTGTTTATAAAGCAAGGAGAAATCACGTTTCACCTGGAGAAATGGAAAATGTAAAGCTTTCAAAGGAAGTTTTAGAAAAGGTGGAAGGTAGTGAGCTTGTATTTGCTTTAGAGGAGGTGGCAAAATGATAAGGAAGATGACCTGTATAAGCTGCCCCTTGGGATGCCAGCTTGAAGTTGAAGTTGATGAAAATATAAAAGTATCAGGGAACAAATGCAAAAGAGGAGAAGAGTATGCAAAGAATGAAATAACAAATCCAAAAAGAATTATAACTTCAACTATAAAGGTTTTAGGAGGAGATAGACCTCTTGTTTCAGTAAAAACAGATAAAGAGGTACCAAAGAGCCTGATATTTGAGATAATGAAGGAGATAAATAAAGTAGAGGTTGTAGCACCAATTGAAATTGGGGATGTTATTATAGAGGATGTTTTAGGAACAGGTGCTAATGTTGTGGCAACATCTAAGGTATTAAGAAATGGAGCTTAAAAGGCTCCATTTCTTAATATAAATTATCGTTTATAACTTTAGGCTGAAGATAAAACCAAAAACCACCAAAACCTGAAACACCATTTTTACTTGCCATTGCAGTTATTTTAACAGAATGTTTTTCAGTAACTACTATTGGTATGAAGAAATTTTGAGTAAAGTTTACACTATTTATACCTATTATATCTGTTATAAATAAAATGTTATTTCCTCCATTTATTTGTTCAAAGTTTTTATAAACACATAAATAAAACTTACAATAACCTCCATTGGATGAAACTGTAAGTTGGTTTATAAGCATAGTATATCCTTTAGGAACGTGCGCTACAGCTTTAAAGGATTGATTAAATCCTGCATTTATGGTTGAAAAGGTTTGAGAGCCTGTAGGATTTTGAAGTGTTATATTACCAGAAGCTGAGCCATTTGAACCAACCTGAATTACATAGAAGGCTTCAATATGACATATATCCTGTGCATTTAAATTTACTGGGGTTGTACCATTTAATTGAACTATTTCTGATTTCAAATCCCAATTTTCATTTAAATAAACAATTCTCACTTTTTGTGCACCAGTTCCATTTATACTATCATTATTACTGGTAGAAACAACCCTTGCACCAGTTGGCCCTTGAGGTGGACTTGAACCATCATCTAATGTTTGCATTTGTGTTTGACTTATATTGTTTTTTTCACCATATCTATAACCAGCAAGGTATCCTTTCACTTGCCCATTTACTATTGCAGTTGTAATATTAGTTGAAACAACTGAAAGTTTAGAATCGTAAAAATCACAAGGCCAATTTATATTTGTCATTTTACTTTACCCCCTTTTGTATATTTATCTAATTTATAAAATGAAAAAAATTAAGTGTTTGTGAATAAAGTTTTATTAACAAAAACGAGATAGCATTTTGCTATCTCGTAAAGCTGTATAGATGTATATCTTTATGCACTTTACCTTCTGCAATCATATCCCTTATTATTTGACCTGCAATTATTGAATACAGTATCCCGTTTGAGCCATATCCAAGTGCAAAATAGAAGTTTTTGAACTTTTGATGCTGACCTATATATGGAAGCCCATCCTTTGTATCCCCAAATAGTCCGTGAAATTTAAACTCAACTTCAAAGTTAATGTTTGGAAACATTTGGCGAAGTTTTTCTTCAAGTTTTTTATACTTGTCTTCTATTATGATTTGTGGAGGATTGTTTAGTGCTATATCTTCTCCACCAATTATAATCCTATTGTCCTGTGTTGTTCTAAGGTAATTATAGGGGCTACAGTCGTTTCTTATTATACATCTATTGTACCATCCATCAAAATCATTTACAGGTTTTGTTGCTATAGTAAAGCTGGTGTTTAATGTTACTATATTTTGCTTTAATAAATTTTTAGCCTGATAACCTGTTGCAACAACTACCTTTTGTGCAGTTATTTTTTTATGTTTATCTGTGTAGAGTATGACTTTGTTGTTTTTATATTGATATTTTAATATAGCAGTATTTTCATATACTATAAGTCCCCTACTTTGGCTGTCCTTTATAAGTTCGTGGGCAAATCTATAGGGGTCAATTTCAGCACCACCACATTTTGAGTATATTGCAGCCTCAATTGGGAAGGAGAATTTATCTTTAGCTGAGTTCTTATCTAAAAATTCAATATCAAAGTCTGCTGCCCTTCGTATTTTATACTCTTCTTTAAACTTTTGTACCTTTGCCTTATTCTGTGTAAAATATAGGCTCTCTCTTCTTGTAAAGTCGCATTTATCCTTTAGTGTTTTTACAATCCTTTCAATTTCATAAACAGCAGCTTCATTTGCTTTATAGGCCTTTAGGGCATTTACTATACCTATCTGCTTTTCCAGTTCTAAAACATCGTAGTCTACTTCATATTGGAGTATTGAGGTTGATGCACTTGTACTTCCATATCCTATTATGTTTTTGTCAACAAGTATTATTTTTTTGCCTAAAAAAGAAAGATAATAACTTAAAATAGCACCAGTTACTCCTCCGCCTATGATTAAAATATCGCAGTCCTCGTTTTTACTTAGGTATGTATATTTGTTTAAAACAGGATTTTTATTAGTCCAAATAGGATTATAGGAGACGAGTTTCATTGTATCAACTCCCTTCTCCTATATTTTTATACCTGTCATATCAAATTATTCATTTTTGTCTAACTTAATGTGTTAATTATAAAATAGTAGGAGTTTAAAAGATATTCTTCGTTGTATTTTTCAGAGAGCTTATTTAAAAACGTTTTTGCCTTTGTATATTCCTTTGAGGATAAAAGCTGATGAAATTTTACAAATTCCTTATCGTTTGCCTTATCCTTAAAATATCCCCATACGTGCTGAAGTGTATTTTTAACTGCACCTTCATTAAAGGGAAGGGATAAGGCATAGTCTATTGTTTTATAGAATTCAAGCATATTGTTTTGGTTATTTATTATATTGCTGCATTTTTTATAGAGTGCATAGTCCTTTTCCATAACGACATATTTATACTTTGCCCATTCATCATACATTACTGATTTTTTTATAGGATTGATTGTATTTATGCACTTTATTGCAGATATATCCTTATCCTTAGTTTCAAGCATAATATCACAGTTAAATTTACTTGCGATTTCATAAAACTCTAAAAAGTTTTGGATTGATACATAATCGGAATGAGCTCCTTTTTGTTTTGTAGGAGATTGGTCTGAATAGTGTAGCTTCATTGGGCCATCTTCTTCTTTCCAAGTTTTTGAACACTTTGTTAGTATCGTTTCAATATTATCAACAGTTGGGTTTATGTTGTGGTGAAGTATATCAAAAACAACGGGTATTTTTATTTTATTAGATATATCTAAAACTTCATCTATGTTAAAATTCTTTTCATCATTTTCTATTACGAGTCTTTTTTTTGATGATGTACTCAGCCTATTAAAGTTTTGGCAAAACCTATCCATAGCAGAGGTTTTATCCTTATATACCCCTCCTATATGAAGTACAACCTTATGGGAAAAATCAAGTTCTAAGCTGTCTAAAAAACGTGTGTGGTACTCTATTTCTCTAATGGAGTTTTCTACGATTGAATTGTCAGGGGAATTTATTATGGTATATTGTCCAGGGTGCATAGATACTCTTATATTATTGTCTTTTATGTATTCACCTATTTTAAACAGTAAGTCTTTAAATTCAACATCCCAACTATATGTATTTATTTCGTGTCCACCAAAGGGTATTATATCAGAGCTTATTCTAAATAGATAAATTCCCTTTGAAATGTTATACTCCAATATTTTAAGTAAATCTAAAAGATTTTGTTGAGTTGCTTCATATAGTTTTTCTTTGCTAAAATTTTTAATCATAAATCCTCTATTAGTTCTGTATTTAACTCCAATAGGAATGCATGCGTATCCTATCTTCATAATATGCCTCCCTTCTTATTTGAATTTTAGCACAAAATACAAAATAGTTGTATTGATATTATTTGACTACTTGGTATAATTAATTATGTATGAAGGAAGGAGTGGATAGAATGAAGTTTTTAGTTCCAATGGTTGTAGGTGCATTAATAGGATACATAACTAATTATCTTGCAATAAAAATGCTCTTTAGGCCACACTATGAAAAAAGAATATTTGGTATTAAAATTCCCTTTACACCAGGCCTTATACCAAAGGAAAAGGAGAGAATTGCAAAGAGTGTAGGGGAGGCAGTTGGAACGCATCTTTTATCAACCGATGTGTTTGTAGATGCCCTTTGTAGTAAGCAAGTAAAGGAACAGGTTGTTGAATGGCTAAAGGATAGATTTTATTCTTTAAAAAATTCCTCAAGGAATATATATGATTTACTAATTATATTAGGGGATAAGAGAGATAAAGTTATAGATAATATCAAAAAAAGTTTTACAGATGTTGTTGTAGAATTAATAAGAAGTGATAACAATAAGATACTTTCAATTATAAATGAACAGATAGACTTAAAGGATGTAATGTTGTCAATATTAGATAATTTAGACGTTAGGACAAAAATTAAGAATGTTATAGAGAATATATCAGAAAGAGATCAAACATTAAGGGAAGTAATGCCAAGTTCTATAGATGGTTCAATAAAGATATATATATACTCAAATAAGGATAAAATTGCAAAGGGACTTATAGAGGCACTTTCAAAGGATAATGTTAAAGAGAAAATATCCCATTCTGCATCAAGAATGGTTGAAAATACACTTGGTAAATTTGCTGCTATGTTTTTGAGCCCTGAACTTATAGGTGAAAAGATAATATCTTCTATACAGGGTTATGTAAGTAATGAAGAAAATCATCACGACATAGCTATGATGGTAATTGCACTCTATGAAAAGCTCACAGAAACTAAGGTTAATGATATATTTATGTCCTTCTCCGAAGATTCAAGAAAGGATATTGAAGATAAGCTTTCAAATATAATTGAAAGTTATGTAAAGGATTTAGTTTATGGATTTAACGTAGAAGAAGGATTAAACAAAATAATTCATAATGGTGAGATGTATAAGGTTGTAAATATGGCTGTTTCATATTTAATAGATGGTTTTATTAATATGAAACTTACAAATTTATTAAATAACATTGAAGAAAATGAACTGGAGGCATTGTTTAATGCTTTAGATGATGTATTTGAAGAGTTTATAAAGGATAAGGCATCAAAGATAATAGGATTAATTGATGTATCAAAGCTTGTTGAGGATAGAATAAACAGTTTTGATGTTGCCTTTGCAGAAGAGATTATATTAGAAGTTGCAAGTAAAGAATTATCTGCAATAACGTGGCTTGGTGCACTTTTAGGTGCAATTATGGGAATAATATCACCACTACTACAAATGCTCTAATATGGAGGCTGGTATGTTAAAGGAATTTATAACTGATCTAAAAGAGACCTATGAGGCGATTAAAGAAAAAGGGAATGTAATAGGAAGATTTATTGATAAGTGGAAGATAGATGGATATATTGGTGAGTTTTATGAAAATATTAAGAATATAGAGGAGAAAAAAACAACGGGGAGTTTTTATACTCCAAAAGTAATAGTTGATTTTATAACCAAAGACTTAGCAGAAAAAATTGATAGTTTGAAGGATGTAAGAATATTAGACCCCTCCTGTGGAGGGGGATATTTTCTAATAGGGATGTATAATGCTCTATTAGAAAAGGGATTTGATAAGAAGGATATTATGGATTCACTATACGGTTATGACATAGATGAGAACGCAGTTATGATTACAACACTTGAGCTTTATAGATTAAGCGGGATTTTGCCAAAGAATATAATAAAAAAAGATTTCTTATTTGAAGACAATTTAAGTTATAACTACATAATTGGAAACCCACCTTATATCGGGCATAAGATGATAGATAAGGATTATAGGGCAAAATTAAAGGAGAAATATTCAGAGGTGTTTTCAGATAAGGCAGATTTAAGCTATTGCTTTATTAAAAAATCAGTAGATTATTTAAAGGAGAAGGGAAGGCTTATATTTTTTACATCAAGATATATGCTTGAGGCACTTTATGGTGAAGGTATAAGGGAATATATATTAAAATGTGGTTCAATAGAATCTATAGTTGATTTTTATGGGGTAAGGCTTATAAAGGGTGTAGGAGTAGATAATATTATTTTAAGCTTTATAAAATCTATGGATTTAAATAGTATAAAATATTTTAGATTAAATAGGGATGCAAAACATAAGGGTCAGGAGGTTTTTGATGATATAAAAAGGGGTGAAAAAAAATATCATTTCTTTTTTAGGGTAGATAGAAGTAATTTAAAAAAGGATGGATGGATATTTTTAGACGAAGTAGGGATAAGTATATTAAATAAAATAAAGGGAGTAGAACTTGGAACAATATGTAGTAGTTTTCAAGGTATAATAACAGGTTGTGACAAGGCTTTTATTTTAAGTAGAGAAGAAGTAGAAAAATATAATATAGAGAAGGACTTAATAAGAAGGTGGATTAAAAGTAGCCACATAGATAAATTTAAAGTAGCTCCTACAAATGAGTTTATTATATATAGTGATATGATTAAAAATGAAGAAGAATATAAAAATGCAATAGAATATATATCAAATTATAAAGAAAAACTCCTTCAAAGAAGAGAATGCAAAAAGGGAGTAAGAAGGTGGTTTGAGCTCCAATGGGGAAGAAATAGGGAGGATTTTGAGGGAAAAAAGATAATATATCCCTATAAATCAAATACAAATAGGTTTGCTATTGACGAAGGAAGCTTCTACAGTGCAGATGTATACAGCTTAAAGATCAATGATATGTTTAAGGAAGTTTATTCCTATGAATTTATTGTTGGTGTACTAAATAGTACTATATATGATTTTTATATAAAAACAATGGCAAAGAAGTTAGGAGATGATATTTATGAATATTATCCTAACAAGATATTAAAGCTAAAAATTCCAAACTATATAAAGGAAATTGAGGATATAGTAAAATCAAATAAGAATGATAAGGAAAAGATAAAAGAGATTGACGACATATTATGTCAATATTTCGGAATAGAGTGCCACCCAAGTGAAATGTGAAATGTCACTTTTCACTTGAGTGGCACTTTTTTTGTTTGATTTTTTGATAAAAGTAGTATAATATAATATAATATACGAACAGATGTTCGGGAGGCGATGTTGTGAGAAATATTTTACATGTTGATTTGAATGCTTTTTATGCTTCTGTAGAACAGGCAGAGGATAAAAATCTTCAAGGGAAACCAGTTGCAGTTGCGGGGGATAAAGAAAAGAGGACAGGTATAATACTTACAGCCTCCTATGAGGCACGAAGATATGGTGTAAAAACAGGTATGACAATAGGGGATGCACTTAAATTATGCAAAGATTTAATATTAGTTAAGCCTAATTTTAGAAAATATGTAGAGTATTCTAATAGGGTTATGGATATTTTAAGGACTTTTACACCAGATGTTGAGGTTTTTAGTATAGATGAAGCTTGGCTTGATGTATCAGGGTGTGAAGAATTATTTGGAGATGGTGTAGAAATAGCTGATTTAATAAGAAAAAAAATACGAGAGGAGATTGGAATTACAGCAAGTGTAGGAGTGTCCTACTGCAAACTAATGGCTAAGATGGCATCTGATTTAAAAAAGCCTGATGCAACTAATATAATCGATGAGAAGGATGTTCCAAACATAGTTTGGCCTATGCCAGTTGAGGAACTTTTTGGTGTTGGAAGGAGAATGAAAAGAAGGTTAAATGAACTTGGCATTTTTACAATAGGAGATTTAGCAAATACACCTTTAAACCTTTTAACTAAAAATTTTGGTAAAGTTGGAAGGTATTATTGGAACTATGCCAATGGAATTGATTTTTCAAAGGTAGAAAGTGATTATGATTGTATAAAGGGAGTAGGTAATTCTATAACAACACCAAGGGATTTAGTTAATGTTAAAGAAATATCTGAGGTATTTATGGTTTTAGCAGAAAGTGTGGGAATGAGGTTAAGAAGGATGGGATTTGAAGGTAATGTAGTTGAGGTAATATTTAGAAATAGTGGATTTGAAACCGTTGTAAGAAGACATAAAATAAATGGATATATAGATACAACGGTTGACATACATAGGGAGGCATTAGATTTATTTTTGAAAAATTGGGATGGAAGGAGTAAAATAAGGCTTCTTGGGATTAGAGTAACAGGGATTAGGGAAAAACAAAAATTTGAACAGATAAGTTTATTTGAAGATGAAAGGAAGAAAAAGAGAGAGAAGCTGGACATGTGTTTAGATACTATAAGAGAAAAATATGGAAAATATTCTGTTTTTCGTGCTATAACAATGCAAAATGATAGCAATAAAATGATAAGGGTTTTAGATAAAGATGAGTGGATACCTATGAATTCCTTTAATAAAGGTGGTGGAAGGATATGAAGCTCTTAAGAGAGAAGGCTAACGTTTTAGTGTTGTTTCAAGATACAATAATGAACCCAATTATGATAATGTGTAGTATGGGAGTATTTAAAGTAAACAGGGTAGTTAATATTAATAAAGAACGCAGATATTTAAGGGATTGCTATACTTTTTTATGCTATGTTGAGGGAAGAGAAGAGCCAATTGAGCTTAGATGGGATATAGAAGGTAATATATGGTTTTTAGAAAAATTCTAAAAAATAGTTAACAAAACTATTATGAATAATTATAATTAACTTAGAGGGGGTGAAGTTATGATAGAGGCGATAAAGGCAGGAACAATAAGGGGGGCAAAAAAAGGTTTAGAGACAACATTAAAAATAGGTAAAATATTGGTTCCTATATATTTTATAGTTACATTTATAAAATATACTCCTATAATAAATTATATTGCTATAGTTTTTAAACCTATTATGCATTTAGTTGGACTTCCAGGTGAAGCGGCACTGCCATTTGTTGTAGGAAATGCAATAAATTTATATGCAGGAATAGGAGCGATTTTAGCTTTAACACTAACTCCAAAGGAGATAACAATTATATCAGTTATGCTATGCTTTTCCCACAGCCTATTTTTAGAAACAGCTTTGTGTAAAAAAATAGGTGTTTCTGCTACGTTTATGGTAGTTTTAAGACAAATACTTGCATTTATAGCAGGTATTATATTGAATATTATTTTATAAGAGGTGAGTTGTTTGATTATAGATATTTTAAAGGAAGCATTTTTAGGGAGTATGTCCTCAATGTGGACAGTCATTAAGATAGTAATTCCTCTTATGATAGCTATTGAAATAGTAAAGGAATTGAACCTATTAAATAAAATTTGTGGTATATTTAAACCTCTTACTAAGCTTTTAAAGGTATCAGAAACAACTATTTTACCACTATTTTCAGGTTTGTTTTTTGGATTGGTATACGGTGCAGGACTTATAATAGATGCAGCAGAAGAGGGAAATATAACCAAAAAGGATATGTATCTTGTGGCGGTATTTTTAGGGGCATGTCACGCAATTGTTGAAGATACACTTATATTTGTTCAAATAGGTGCCAATGGATGGATTATATTCTTTGTTCGATTGATTGCAGCCTTTATAATAACGTACATTTTTGGATTTATTTTTGAAAAATCAACTACGGCAAAGAGAATTATACATAAAGAAATAGCAGGCTAAGATACCTGCTATTTTTATTCTCCTATAACTTCTTTTATGTATTTTGGAAGTACAAAGCAAGCCTTATGTATTTCTGGAGTATAGTACTTAGTATCCATTTCTGGAATCTTTGTAACATCTACTTGAGTTGGGTCATATTTCTTTGAGCCTACTGTAAAGCTCCAGTATCCACCTGGATAAGTTGGAATTGCAGCCATAAATAGTTTAGTTACAGGGAATATAGCCTTTGCGTCGCTAAATACCTTTCTTACTGTATCTGGTAAGAAGAATGGAGTTTCTGTTTGAGCAACAAATATTCCATCTTCTGTTAGTGCTTCATATATATCCTTGTAGAAGTTTCCTCCAAATAGACCTTCAGCAATGCTAAATGGGTCAGTTGAGTCAACTATAATTACATCAAATTCATTTTTGTGTTCTTTAACATATTTTATTCCATCGCCTATGAATACTTCACATCTTGGGTCATCAAGTGCACAGCTTATTTCTGGTAGATACTTTTTACAAGCATCAACAACATCCTTATCTATTTCGCAAAGAACAGCCTTTTCAACTGACTTATGCTTTAGTATTTCTCTTATTGCACCACCGTCTCCACCACCAACAACTAAAACCTTCTTTGGATTTGGGTGCGTAAATAGTGGAATGTGTGAAATCATTTCATGGTAAACAAATTCATCTTTAATTGTTGTTTGAACTATACCGTCAAGTATAAGCATTCTTCCGAATACTTCTGAATCAACAATTGCCATGTCTTGGTATTGAGTTTGCTTTCTAAGAAGAGTTTCTTTAATCTTGTAGGACATAGCTACGCCTTCGCCTTCAAGTTGCATTTCTTTCAGCCACATATCCATTGGCATTAAAATCGCCTCCTTTTTGGGATTTTAGATACAAATAGCATTTTAGCATTAATTAGGATTAATTACAATATTCATATCAAAAAAAATATAGTACAATAATATACACAACATATCTTATGTAAGATAATAGCAAAATATTCGGAGGTGTCCTTATGGAGTTTAGTTTAAAAACGTCAAAGATGCAGGAGTTTATTAACATAACTAACCAAGTTAGAGAGGTTGTAAGAAAAAGTGGCATAAAAAATGGATTGGCAGTTATATTTATTCCCCATACAACTGCAGGTATAACTATAAATGAAAATGCTGATCCAGATGTTGTAAGGGATATGATAGCTACACTTGATAAGGTTTATCCTGTAAAGGGTGACTATTGGCATATGGAGGGTAATTCCCACGCACATATTAAAGCATCACTTATGGGATCTTCCTGTAGCGTAATAATAGAGGATGGTGACTTAAAACTTGGAACTTGGCAGGGAATATATTTTTGTGAATTTGATGGGCCAAGAACAAGAAAATTTTATGTAAAAATATTAAATGGATAGTGTTGACAATGTTTATTAAAGAATATATTATATAATAAGAGTGGTTAAAGGGGAGTAGCTGCCCGCTTTGGGTTGATAAAGTCAACATACTGGCCTTTGGCCTGGCTTTATCGGACGTTCGTCAAGTGAGACCTTTAACACAATGCTTTGCATTGTGTTAAAGGTCTTTAATTTTGTATAAAATAAAAAAGAAGGAGGAATGTATATGGCATTACTTAAAGCATTTTTATTTGTACTTGTTGCAGAAATGGGAGATAAAACACAGCTCCTTGCTATGGCCTGTGCAAGTAAATATAAACTTAAGCAGGTTATTACAGGTGTGTTTGCAGCAACACTACTTCTAAATGCTCTTGCTGTTTTAATTGGAACATATCTTGGAAGTTATATCAAATTTGAGTATGTAAAATTTGCAGCAGCCTTTCTATTTATAGGTTTTGGACTGTGGGGACTAAAGGAGGAAGAAGAGGAAGAAAATGTTGAAGGAGAAGCTTGTAGCTTGAAGGAGGATAGGTTTGGTCCAATTATAACAGTAGGAACAACTTTTTTCTTAGCGGAGCTTGGAGATAAGACACAAATAATGACTTTAACCTTTGCTGCACAAGAAAAGGCACCAATATTGGTTTTAATAGGTGCAACATTAGGTATGATAGTAGCAGATACTTTAGGAATAGCAGGAGGAACATTAATATCTAAATATCTTCCAGAAAAGTATATAAAGCTTGGAGCAGCATTCATATTTATTGTATTTGGTATTACAACCCTCTATGAAGTTTTACCAGTTAAGCATTTAACAGTAACTAATCAAGTAATTTTCTATGTAGTTTTAATTCTACTTGTTTATTTAATAGGTTTTAGAAGAAAAAATGAAAAGTAATTAAGTATAAGAAGGAAAATTTTATCTTATGTAGAATTATATAGATAAGCCGCCAGAGAAAAGTATTATTAGAGGCATAAAGTTTAAAAAATAGTTTTGGGGGGATGGGTATGCAGCTAAAGTTTAGTGTAGAAGATGGGTGCCTAATTGTTGAGATGCATGGTGAACTTGACCACCATTCGGCAGAAGGGGCAAGAATAAAAATTGATAATAAAATTGAAGAGCTTGGAATTAATAAGTTAATATTTGACTTTGCAGGGGTTAATTTTATGGATAGTTCAGGTATAGGGGTTATAATTGGAAGGTATAAAAAATTAAAGGACTATGATGGAAAAGTAGCAGTTGTAAATCTTAAGCCTCAGATAAAAAAGATATTTGAACTAAGTGGTTTATTTAAAATTTTAAGTGAGTTTGAAAGCACCAAAGAGGCTCTTTTAAATCTATGATGGGGGGGATATTATGTTTAAAAATGAGATGAAATTGGAGTTTCCAAGCAAATCAGTTAATGAATCCTTTGCAAGAGTGGTAGTAGCGGCTTTTGCATCACAACTTGACCCTACTTTAGAAGAGCTTTCAGATGTAAAAACTGCGGTATCTGAGGCTGTTACAAATGCTATTATACATGGTTATGAGGATGCAGAGGGAATTGTAACATTAAGATGTAAAATTGAAGATAATAAGTTGACTATAGAAGTTGAAGACAATGGTAAGGGAATAGAAAATGTTGAACTTGCAAGGCAGCCTCTTTATACTTCAAGACCTGAACTTGAAAGGTCAGGTATGGGCTTTACAGTTATGGAAACATTTATGGATAGTGTAGAGGTATATTCGGAGCTTGGAAAGGGAACTAAAGTGATTATGACAAAAACTTTTAAATCGGCCTGATATATGGGGGTAAAATATGAAAGAGGGTTTGGAGGATGTAAAGGTTAATTCTTTGGAGGATTTTAGGGAGCTCATAGTAAAAAGCCAAGCGGGGGATAAAGAGGCAGAGGAAAAGCTAATAAAGAACAACATAGGATTAGTAACGAGTATAGTTAAGAGATTTTTAAATAGAGGTTATGAATATGAAGACCTATTTCAAATAGGTTGTATAGGCCTTATAAAGGCAATTAAAAAGTTTGATGTTTCATATGATGTAAAGTTTTCCACATATGCTGTACCTATGATACTTGGTGAAATTAAAAGGTTTATGCGTGATGATGGTATAATAAAGGTAAGTAGAAGCGTAAAGGAAACTGCAAGAAAAGTTAAGCTTGCAAAGGATAAATTAGCCAAAGAATATGGGAGAGAGGCTACAATCGAAGAGATTGCAAATGAGCTTAGTATAACAACAGAAGAAGTTATATTAAGTATGGATAGCTTGAATTCACCAGAATACCTATATGATACAGTTCATCAAGATGATGGGGCAGCAGTACTTTTAATAGATAGAGTAAGTGAAGATAAGGATTATGGTGAAGATATAGTTGATAGAGTGGCATTAAAGGAACTTATTCAAAACTTGGAACCAAGAGATAGGCAGGTAATTTTTTTAAGGTATTTTAAGGACTTAACCCAAAGCCAAATTGCTGAAATATTGGGTATATCACAGGTTCAGGTTTCAAGAATCGAAAAGAGAGTTTTAACATATTTAAAAAAGGCAATGGAGTAGGTAATATTCCATTGCCTTTTTGTTTTATTTTTCTCACTTTTGGAGAAAATATTAATGGAGGTGTATAGAATGTATTATAAGGCAAAAAAAGTAGATGCTATTAATTTTAAACAACCAGAGGATAAGGAACATAGATTTGATTATAACAACACATCCTTTAATATGATTTCAGGCTTAAGGGGACAAAACGAAAATATAAAGGATGGAAGGTGATTTTATGGAACATACTAATGAAGAGAGACTTAAAAAAGAATTTCAGGATATGGTAAAAAAGAGTGCTCCAAGCTCAAACTTTTTAAAGGACTGCTTGGCGGCTTTTGTTGTAGGAGGATTTATCTGTGTTATTGGTCAATTTGTTATGAATTTCTTTATTGGTCTTGGAATTCCTAAAGAGGATGTAGGTTATTATGTAGCTACTATAATGGTCTTTTTAGGTGCATTTTTAACAGGACTTGGTGTTTATGATAATATTGGAAAATTTGCAGGAGCTGGTTCAATAGTTCCTATTACAGGATTTTCAAATTCCATTGTTGCACCAGCTATGGAGTTTAAAAGAGAAGGTTTTGTTTTTGGTGTTGGTGCAAAGATGTTTGTCATTGCAGGTCCAGTTTTGGTATATGGAATTTCAAGTTCAGTTATTGTAGGAATTATATATTACATAATAAACCTTTTTAAGTAAGGAGGAATTTTGCTATGGGGGAAAAGAGAGTAGGTGAACAAACTATAGCCTTTAAAAACCCTCCATCTATAATATCGACAGCAGCAATTGCAGGTCCTAAAGAGGGAGAAGGACCACTGAGAGATTATTATGATGTTATTTTGCAGGATGATTTGTTTGGAGAAGAGAGTTGGGAAAAGGCAGAAAGTAAAATGCAAAAGGAAGCAGTTAGACTGGCTTTAGAAAAACTAAAGATAGATGAAAAGGACATAGATTATATATTTGCAGGAGATTTACTCAATCAGCTTATGGCATCAAGCCTTGCAGCAAGGGATTATAAGATACCCTTTTTTGGGCTGTATGGTGCTTGTTCAACTTTAACAGAATCTATGAGTCTTGCTTCTATGGCAGTTGATGGTGGATATGCAGATTATGTTATAGCTTCAACTTCAAGCCATTTTTGTTCTGCAGAAAGACAATTTAGATTTCCTTTAGAGCATGGAAATCAAAGACCACCAACTTCACAGTGGACAGTTACAGGTGCAGGAGCAGCTGTTATATCAAGTAAAGGTAATGGACCATATATTACTTATGTTACAACAGGAAGAGTTGTTGATTTTGGAATAAAGGATGCAAATAATATGGGGGCAGCAATGGCACCAGCAGCTGCAGATACAATTCTTAGACATTTTAAAGATACAGGAAGAACAAACAAAGATTATGATTTAATTATAACTGGAGATTTAGGTAAAGTAGGAATGGAACTTACTTTAGATATATTAAAAAAACAAGGATTTGATATGAGTACAAACTATTCGGACTGTGGAGTAAAGGTATTTGATTTAACACAGCAGGATGTACATTCAGGAGGAAGTGGATGTGGCTGTTCTGCTATTGTCTTTTGTGGATACCTTTATAAGCAGATTATGGAGGGAAATCTAAATAAAATACTATTGATTTCAACAGGAGCACTTTTAAGTCCAACTAGTACAATGCAGGGTGAATCAATTCCTGGTATTGCACATGCAGTTGCAATAGAAAGGGGAGTTTAGTATGGATTATTTAAGGGCATTTATAGTTGGAGGAACAATATGCTTAATAGGACAAATATTAATGGATAAAACAAATTTAACTCCAGCAAGGATACTTGTTAGTTTTGTTACAGCTGGAGTAATACTTGGTGCAATAGGTATATATGAGCCTATAGTTGAATATGGAAAGGCTGGGGCCACAGTTCCACTACCAGGTTTTGGATACTCTCTTGCAAAGGGAACAATAAAGGAAGTAGAAAAATATGGTTTGATAGGTGCATTTACAGGTGGAATAAAGGCAACTTCTGCAGGTATTGCAGCAGCAATATTTTTTGGATATCTAATGGCAATAATATTCAACCCAAAGGCTAAAAGTTAGGAGTGATATATTGAAAAAGAAGGTTATTATAGTAACGGATGGCGATTTAGTTGCACAAAGGGCAGTGGAAGCTGCTGCAAAGAATATAGGTGGTAGATGTATATCAAGATCAGCAGGGAACCCAACTCCAATATCAGGAAGAGAAATAGTAGAGTACATAAAACAGGCAAAATATGACCCAGTAGTTGTTATGGTAGATGATAGAGGAGATACTCATAAGGGTGATGGAGAAGAGGCAATGGAATATATATTAAATTGTGGAGAAGTAGATGTTTTAGGGGTTATTGCTGTAGCATCTAATACAAATGGTGTTAGAGGTATAAAAGTTGATTATTCAATAGATAGAAATGGCAACATAGTTAAAAAGGGTGTAGATAAAAGCGGAGTTGTCAAAGATGATAAAATAGTTAAGGGAGATACAGTAGATGTCTTAAATGATAAGAGAGCTCCTATAATAATCGGAGTTGGTGATATAGGTAAAATGGATGGATTTGATAATGTTGAAATAGGAGCTCCTATAATTACAAAGGCTATGGAAGAAATTATAAGAAGAAGTGATAGAGCTGATTCAAAAGAGGAAGAATAAACAAAAGTTTCATAAAGGAATGTTTTAGAAAGAGCTCAAGATACTTTAAAAGTTTCTTGAGCTCTTTTAAAATTATATGATATTTATCTCGTAGGTGGTGGCGTTGTATTATTGTTTCCTTGATTATTTCCTTGATTATTTCCATTATTTTGGTTATTACCTTGATTATCTGTAGGATTTTGTCCTGTATTTTCTTCGTTAGTAGTATCACTATTAGTACTTTCTTCGTTTGTTACATCACCATTTTGGTTGTTTTGTTCATCATTAGGAACAGGATTAACTGGTAATGAATGTATATCACAATATTCAGTAGGTTCTGTACCGCTTAAATAATATTCTACATATTTATTTGGGCATGTTTCTGTAGCAAGTTTTCCACTTTGAGCACAAATAGTAGCTTCAACAACGCCATCTGGTTTGCTAAATTGTTTTATTGGAAGTCCTCTATGTGCTTCAAGCATTATAGCCTTCCAAATTGGAGTTGCATTTAAACTGGATACTTTAATATAGTTAACTTCTGGTTCTCTTGTTGAACCAACCCAAACAGCACAAGTATAATATGGTGTAAATCCTACAAACCAACCATCTAAGTTATCTTGTGTTGTACCAGTCTTTCCACCTGTTGGCATAGCACCAAGATTAGCACTTTTAGCAAGACCATTTTTAACAACGCTTTGAAGTAGTTGATTCATTATAAAAGCTGTATCTTGAGAAATAGCTCTTCTTTGTGTTGTACTTTTTTCTAAAACAATATTTCCATTTCTGTCTTCAACCTTTGTATATAAAATTGGAGAAGATATAATACCATTATTTGCAAAGGCAGTATAGGCAGCTGCCATTTCAATAGGTCTTGCTCCAAAGGTTAGCTGACCTAATGCAAGAGTAGCATAATCTTTATCTGATTTAATAAGTGTTGTTAATCCAAATTTTTTAGTGGCGTAATTAAAGCTTGCATCTAATCCAAGTCTGTATAATATTTTGGTAGCAATAGTATTTTTTGATTGTTCAAGTGCATATCTTACGGTCACAGGTCCAACACATTTTTTATCATAGTTATAAGGAAACCAATTTTTACCTAATTTATTGTAAATTTCAATAGCTTCTTCGTCATCTCTTGAGTCATTTATGATTGTTGAAGGTGTTATTACTTTATTTTCAATAGCTGGCGTATAAACTGTTAATGGTTTTATAGAAGAACCTGGAGGCATTTTTGCATTTTCACCAGCTGCATAGTTAAAGGAACCAGCACTAAGCCCGCGACCTCCTATTATAGCCCTAACTTCTCCATTTAAATCCATTACAACAGCAGCAGCTTGAGGATTAGGCTTTGGATTTTCATTTTCTTTAAGTTTTTCTTTATTTATCTTTATAGGTATGCTTTTATAAAATTTATCATTATCTATAATCTCTTGTGCTTTTTCTTGTAGTCTTGTATCTATTGTAAGATAAATTTTATATCCACCATCTTTTAATTTTTGCTTTGCATCTTTTTCATCTATATCATATTTTTTAGCAAAATCTTCAGCTATTTCATCTAATGCTGCCTCTATAAACCAATGGTATTTTGAATAGTTACCAGTTAGTTTTGTTTTCTCTTTATTTAAGCTTGCAACAATATCTTCATTTAATGCCTTTTGATATTCTTCTTCAGATATATACCCATTTTCAAACATTTTTTTTAGTACAATTCTTTGACGGCTCAAATAGTTATCTGGGTTTTCCTTATTTTTTTTACTATAGGGATTATAGATACCTGGATTTTGTGTTATTGCTGCAATAAAAGCAGCTTCTGCAATAGTAACCTCTTCAACATCCTTATCAAAATAATATCTTGATGCTTCTTGCACTCCATATATATTAGGCCCAAGATAAATTGTATTTAAGTATGCTTCTAATATTTGGTCTTTGCTTAGCTTTCTTTCAATTTGAATTGCAAGATACATTTCTTGTATTTTTCTTACATAGCTCTTTTTTTGAGTAAGTGCATAGTTTCTTACAAGCTGTTGAGTTATAGTTGAACCACCTTGTGATTTTGAGCCAGATTTTATATTAGCTAAAACTGCACCAAAAACTCTTTTAATATCTACGCCGTGGTGTTTGTAAAAACGTTCATCTTCTATAGAAACATAAGCATATTGCATATGTTTTGGTATTTGTTTGATTGAGACAATTTTTCTATTTTCACCACTGTGCCAGTTTGCAATTGGATTTCCATCCTTGTCATAGAATTCAATAGATTGTTTTAAATTATCGAGTATATTTACATCTATCTCTGGGACTTCACTAACTATTTTTATTACAGCACCAATTGCAGCTGCACTTAACATAAGGGCTACAATGACGAAAATCAAAAATATATTTCTTATTATATTCCCTTTTTTGCGTTTCTTTTTAGCCATAGTAAACCTCCTTTAGAGTCAACTTACTTACATTATAACATTATACTATATTTAATTCTACAATATAAACATATTGATAGATTTTAAGATGTAAAAGAATTATTAATAATGTTTTAATTGCCTTTATTTAAGACTTAAATAGCATTATAATCTAATAGGTGTCAAGAATAATAACTATGTTATTTGTTAAAGCTAATTTTAGAGTGAGAAGGAATTAAAGCAAATTTTATTGGAGGAGTAGACATGAAGGAATTTATTTTTAATGCAACGTTTGTATTTCAAATAATAGTTTTTATAATATCATCCTATTATATGATTATTTCCTTTTATGGATTAAAATTAAAAAAGGAAGATGACAATGAGGTAGAACCACAAAAATCCTTTGCATTGATTGTTGCAGCCCATAATGAAGAGATGGTTATTGCACAAATAGTAGAAAGCTTAAAAAATCTTGATTATCCTAAGGAACTATATGATATATTTGTTATTGCTGATAATTGCACAGATAATACAGCAAAAATAGCCAGAGAACATGGGGCTCAGGTGTTTGAGAGATTTGATTCTACTAAACGTGGTAAGGGATATGCACTTGAGTGGATGTTTAACAATATATTTGAAATGGATAAAAAATACGATGCAGTAGTTGTTTTTGATGCAGATAATTTAGCTTCAAGAAATTTCTTAAAGGAAATGAATAAAAAGTTGGTTGCAGGTTATAAGGTTGTTCAAGGATATATTGACAGCAAAAATCCAAATGACTCTTGGATTACACATTCATATTCAATAGCCTTCTGGAGTGCAAACAGGCTTTTCCAAGCTGCAAGATGGAAATTAGGTCTTTCTAATCAAATTGGTGGAACAGGTTTCTGTGTTGACACAGAACTTCTTAAGAGATTTGGTTGGGGAGCAACTTGTTTGACAGAGGACTTGGAGTTTACATGTAAATTGGTTTTAAATGGATATAAAGTTGGTTGGGCACATACTGCTGTTATTTATGATGAAAAGCCACTTACTTTGAAGCAATCATGGAATCAGAGAAAAAGATGGATGCAGGGATTTGCAGATGTAGCAACAAGATATTTTACTAAACTTATGAAAAAGGCAATTAAAGATAGGGATTTTGTAGCCTTTGACTGTGCACTATATACTGTTCAACCTTTTATAATTCTTTTATTAGGTATGTCATTAATATTAACTTACCTACAAACACATTCAGAAAATGGTTTAAATATATTTATAATACAGTATTTATTTACACCAATTGTATGGAAGCTATTTAGTGTATTTCAGTTTATGTTTACTCCAATTGTAATGGCTTTAGAGAGAAAACTATCAAAAAAGATGTTAGCATTTTTAGGGCTTTATTCATTAAATGTATTCTTAATGGATAGGGTAATTACAAGAGGAGATAACATGGTAAAAATTACATTATTAAATTTAGCATATATAGGAATAGTTTCAGCTGCAATATTAAGTGTTGAAGGAATAAAAGGATTTAAGGTATATATATGGTACTTATTATATGGTATCTACACAATAACATGGATACCTATAACAGTACAAGGAATTATAGATAAAAACAAAAAAGAATGGAGCCATACTAAACATACAAGACAAATTAGTATTAGTGAAATTGAAGGAATTGATGGTTCAACAGCCGCATAAGAAGTTGCAATAGCAACTTCTTTTTTTTATAAAAAGAACATAAATTTTAATAGGAATAAATTTAGGAGGAAATAATGAAATTTTTTAAAAAGGTTTTTATAGTATTTATTATTATATTTATTATGTTTATAATAAATATCTATCTTTTAGATAGAGCTCTCAAACCAATAATTTTAGCTTACTGTGACGCAGAGGCAAGGGGTATTGCATTAGAAACTATAAATGAGACTATACGAACAGAGTTTAAAAATAAAATATCCTATGATGATATCATAACAGTTAAAACGGATAAAGATGGAAACATTGTTATGATACAGGCAAACTCAGTTGAACTTAATAGAATAGGTTCAGAAATTTCGCTTTCTGTGCAGGATAGAATAAGAAGTATAGAAGGAAGAAAAGGTTCAATACCAATTGGAGTTGTACTTAAAAATGATATACTTGCAAATTATGGTCCTAAAATCCCATTTAAAATGAAACCAGTAGGTTCTGTTAATACAAACTATAGGTCAGAATTCCAAGCAGCAGGCATAAACCAAACACGCCATATTATATATCTTGATATAAAGGCAAGCGTTCAAGTGATAGTTCCTTTTGCCAGAAATAACGTTTCAGTTACAACCAGCGTTCCAATATCCGAAAGCATTATAGTAGGAAAAGTCCCAGAAACCTATGCAAACTTAGATTTTATGAAGGATATAACAAAATAAGTCTGCAAAATGCAGACTTATTTATTTTCCCAATTAAATATATATGGCTTGTTTCTATAATAATCTCCATAGTTTAATCCATAACCAACTACAAAAACATCTGCAATTGTAAAGCACTTATAGTCAGGAGTTAGTTCAACCTTTCTTCTTTCTGGTTTATCAAGAAGAACACAGGATTTAATGCTTGCAGGATTATATTTTTTTAGATATTCCATAACAAACTTCATTGTTATACCAGTATCTACTATATCATCAACAACAAGAACATCAAAACCTTCAATGTTATCTGCTATTTCGTGAACTACCTTTACATTGCCTGATGATTCTTCGCTATGTCCATAGCTTGATGTGGTCATAAATCCTATTTTTACAGGAACAGATATGTGTCTTACTAAGTCAGCTGCAAATATGAAACTTCCTCTTAATAGAGATAGAACATATAGCTTTTTATCTTTATAATCATTTGAAATAATAGCACCAAGTTCAGCAACCTTTGATTGTATTTCGTCAGCTGTTATCAATATGTTTTCCTTTTTATTTTCCATCACTGTCCCTCCATTAAATTTGTATATTAAAGATAATATAAAATATTGTTTAAAAAAAGTCAAGAATTCAAGTGTAAAATTTAAAATTAGAGTGTTGATTGTTTTTGCAATATATTTTTCAACAGTTCAAATGAATAAAAACATATATCGGTATACCTTGAGAGGATAAGAGGTTGATGATATAATTAATATTTAGTATATACTTAAAGGGGTTGATTGTATGATATATGGTAACATAGAAGGAATAAAGAAACAGCATATAAATAGGTTAGAAGAATTGTATGAATTAAATTGTGAAAAAGATATCTTAATTTCAACAAACATTTTAGATATAGTTTGTGAGATTTCACAAGCAATTAATCGAGAAGTTGCAGTATATATAAACAGAAGAGGTAAGATAGTTAATGTTTTAGTTGGAGATAACTTTACTGCACCACTTGAGTTTATGAGTGAAAAAAGGAGTGAAAGAGGATTAAATGGTATACGTTGTATACATACACATTTAGCAGATGACTCAAGATTATCAACACCAGATATTACAGCTTTAATTGAAATGAAGTTTGATACAATGGTTGCAGTAGCTGTTGTTGATGGAAGGCCAAAAAGTTTTTCCTTTGGTTATTTAAAGGTAGAAGAAGGATTATTAAAAAATGAAGCCTATGTTGAGGGACCGTATTGTATTGATGAAATTGATAATATATGTTTTTCAGATATTGTAAATGAAATAGAAAGACAAATAGAATATACAGCCCATGAAGTGCATAAGAGTGACAAAGAAAGGGTAATTTTAGTAGGATGTAAATCAGAAGATGGATATTCTGTAGAGGAATCATTAGAGGAACTACAGGAACTTGCCGAGACTGCAGGGGCTTTAGTTTTACATAAAGTTATACAGAATAAAGCAAAAATTGATCCTGCATATTATATAGGTTCAGGCAAGGCAAGAGAAATAGCCCTTTTAAGACAAAGTCTAATGGCTGATACAGTTATATTTGATGATGAATTAAATGGTGTTCAGACAAGAAATCTTGAAGAGGTAATTGGTTGTAAGGTGATAGATAGAACGACATTAATACTTGATATATTTGCACAGCGTGCAAAATCAATGGAGGGGAAGCTACAGGTTGAACTTGCACAGCTTAAATATAGATTGCCAAGGCTTATAGGATTAGGACACGTTTTATCACGAACAGGTGGTGGAATTGGAACAAGAGGACCAGGTGAAAAAAAGCTTGAAATAGATAAAAGACATATAAGAGAAAGAATATATGACCTTGAGAATGAATTAGATAGGGTTAAAAAAATAAGAAGTGTTCAAAGAGAAAGAAGAAAACAAAATGAAATTCCTGTTGTTGCCTTTGTTGGATATACAAATGTAGGAAAGTCAACGCTGAGAAACAAACTTTGTGAATTTTACGGAAAGGACAAGGAGAAGGTATTTGAAGCTAATATGCTATTTGCAACACTTGATACAACAACAAGAATTATTACGCTACCAAGTGGCAGAGATGTACTTTTTTCAGATACTGTAGGTTTTATTAGAAAATTACCTCATGATTTAGTTGAAGCATTTAAATCAACCCTTGAAGAGGTTGTTGAAAGTGATTTAATTGTCCATGTAGTAGATGGTTCAAATGAAAATGCAATGGTTCAGATAGAAACAGTTAATAGGGTATTAAAAGAAATTGGAGCACAAAATAAAGAGATGATTTTGGCAATCAATAAAATAGATGCAGCCAAAGAAGAAAATGTATGTGCGATAAAGGCAAAATATCAAAATTGCGTAGAGATTTCAGCACTTAAGGAGATAAATTTAGATTTATTCTTAAAAGAAGTAGAGAAAAGAATATTTTCTGCAATTATACAAGAGACTTTACTTGTACCCTATAAGGATGCAAGAATAGTATCAGAACTTCATTCATTAAACTGTGTTAAAAAAGAAGAATATAAAGAAGATGGTATAGAGATATTGGTTGAGGGAACAGAGGATATTATTAATAGATATAAAAAATATTTACAAATTAATTAGATGTATATTGAAAAATTTATAAATATTTTGTATAATAAAAAATGTAAATTTAATGCCGAGTCGCCAAAGTGGTAAGGCACCTGACTCTGGATCAGGCATGTGTGGGTTCGAGTCCTACCTCGGCAGCCATAATGATGTATAGGTAGAGATTGTTAATTTTTAGTAAATCTCTACCTTTTTTATTTTTAGTATGGTAAAATTTAATTAGTTAATTATTAAAAAAACAGTAATAATTTAAAATTTGGACTTTATTAAACGAATGAAATAAAAATAAATTATAAGATGTATAGTAAGTAGTATATTAGTAATAAAAAGAGATAAACTTAAATTATATTCAAAGGGTAGTGTAGGGTTTATAATGTGTGCTTTTCTTAATAGAGATAAATTTTCATTGTTTAAAAGAGAATCGCCTGTCATATATAAAGTTTTAGAAATCCCTAATAAATCACATAGCGTAGGTGCAATATCTATTTGTTTAATGCTTTTAGGTAGCTTTAAATAGGTACGCTTACTAATAAAAATAAAAGGAGTTAAGAATGTATTTTCTTCAAAATTAGTATGTCCTCCAAAGTTTTGATGCCCATGATCAGAAGTTATTATTATATCATAGTTGTATTTGTTTACTTCTTTATAGAGTTTGTATATTTCATAATCAATTTTATTAGCAGTATTTTTATACTGAATAGAATTTCCACCAAAGGAATGTCCAGCATTATCTACTGACATAGGATGAACTATTAAAAAATTTGGGTTAAAACTATTAACTACTGAAATTGCATCATTAAAGGTTGTTCCATCTCTAATAAAATAAGTTTTTTTATAGTAAAAGCTAAAGGGGAAAAGTTCATCTATCCAAAAATAACCACATAGTGCTGTTTTTAATTTTTGACTTATGGCCAAATCTGATGCAGAAAGTATTGGAGATGGAATGTGTTGGTTATTAGATGAAATACCACTTATATGAGTTGGTGCTCCAGTTAAAATTCTCATATAGCCTGCTCTTGATAAAGTTGGTTTATCTGCAATTGAAATAGTAAATTGTGCATTATTATTTTCAATTAAATTGTGAATAAAGGGCATATTATTTAATGCATCAACTCTAAGACCATCTACAATAATTAAACATACCTTTTTATTAGATGGTTTAGATTTTGTAGTTATATCATAAAAGGTATATTTAAATAAAGATATTGTAGAATTTAAAATTAATATATATAATATTAAAGTTAATTTTATATAATTAGACATAAAATCATCTCCTGTTTGTTTAATATTAATTTTTGTAAAAGTAACTATTTTATTTTATAGATTTATAGGTTTATTTGCTTAAGATATTAAGAAAAGGGAGGTATTATAATGAATGGTAAATTTATACCTGAAATTAAAGGGGCTTTGAGAAGTCACTTGATAGAAGTTCCTCCAGTAATTAGAGAAGCAAGTGGTATAGTGATTTTTGGTAAAAGAATAAAATCATTGGTTTTTACAACCGATGTTGCAATAATTAGAAATACAAATGCAGATGCTGTTATCGCTGTTTATCCATTTACTCCACAACCTGTAATTACCCACGCAATAATGCAATCGGCTGATGTACCTGTATTTTGTGGTGTAGGTGGAGGTATAACAACAGGTAAAAGAGTTGTTAATTTAGCCCTTGATGCTGAGTTTCAAGGTGCAATAGGAGTCGTTGTTAATGCACCAACTTCAAATGAAACTATAAGGCAAATGAGGGAAACAATCGATATACCAATTGTTGTAACTGTAGTTTCAGAAAGGGAAAATTTTAGGGAGAGACTTGAAGCAGGAGCAACTATATTTAATGTTTCAGGTGCTAAGAATACTGCAAAGATTGTAAGAAAAATAAGAGAGGAATTTCCAACTGTGCCCATAATTGCAACAGGTGGGCCCACAGAGGAGACAATAAGAGAGACAATACTTGCAGGTGCAAATGCTATTTCATATACTCCACCAACAACAGCTGAAATTTTTGGAAGGATAATGGATAGATATAGAGAAACTTTTTAAAGAACACCAACTGGTGTTCTTTTATTTTAGTTGTATAAAAAATAAAATAATGAATATATTTAATTAAAGGAAAGGAGGAGTAAAAATGAAAAGAAAAGTTAGTATATTGGTACTTTTATTAATACTATTTACAGCGACAATAGTAAGTGCACATAAGCCTATATTTGAAGGTAAAGACACAACAATTAATTCCCCAATAATTATTGACGACCATACAATCTCATATGCTATATATGCATCTCTTGATGACAAAAATGATGTGGACTTCTATGAATTTGAAGCAAAGGAAGGAGAAAATTTTTATATAGAAATGCTTGTACCAAAAATAAAAAAGAATATAGGCTTTGAACCTAATTTTGCAATATTGAGTAAGGAATTTTCAGTAAAACATGAAGTACCTTTTAGTGTTCCTAATGGATATGGGGTTATAAATGTTGTATATCCTAAGGACTATAACAATGAATTTTATGAGAAATTTACACAGACAACATATATAAAGGCACAGTCTATAAGTGGAATTATAAATAAAAGTGGTAAATATATAATAGCAGTTTATTCTACTACAAAGGGAGGAAAGTATACACTTGCAATAGGAAAAAAAGAAAAATTTGGAATAAAAGATTTTTTAACTTTTCCTTATATATACTTTAAAGTAAAATACTTTTTTAGTCCTGTATTTACCTCGTTAGGTTTAGCTGTCTTTATAATTTTTATTATAGGACTAATTAGAATCAAAAGAAGTAGGAGATGATAAAATGTTTATTTGTCCTGTTTGCAATGGTATTGTTGATTATGTTGCTATATGCCCTAACTGTAAAAATCCTATGAAGTTATTAGATAAAGTTGAATACTATTATGATGATTATGCATTAAACCTTGAACAAAAGACATTGGAGGATGTTAAGGATATATATTGTAATCACTATTGTTTTTGTGAGGAGTGTAATAAAACTGTTATTGTTAAAGTTGATAAGGTCAAAGAATAAATTGTTTATTTATAATTTTTTTGCTATAATTAAATAAAATTTTTTAGTTTAAATTATTAAAGTTGGGGGTGGAGTGATGAACATAAGATTATATCAAGAGGCATACTTAAGCGTAGAAAAAAAGTTAAAGGCAAACTCAAGTATATTATGTGCAATGATTTATGGTAGTTTAGTAAATGGTGATTTGTGGGAAAAGTCTGATATAGATTTTTTTGTAATAACAAAGGAACAGAATAAAAATGAAATAGTACAAACAAGATATGCAAATATAAAAATAAACATTCAATATGTATCAAGGGATATTTTTTTAGAACAGTACAACCACTATTTAAAGGGTGGTACATTTCATAAAGCAGTATTTAGTGGAAAGATATTGTTTTGTTTAGATGATGAATTAATGACAGTCTTAAATGAAATAAAGTTTTATACAGATAGAGAGAGAAATATAAGAAACATAGAGATATTGTCAAATCTTCTTAATTCAATACATTATGTGAATAAATATTTAAAAACACATAAATATGAAACCGCCTATCAATGGTGTGTGGATCTCGTAAAATACTATGCAAGACTTTTAATGAGTGTAAAGGGGCATATGACAGATAAAGATATTCTCTCCTTTGCAGTAAATATGGATTTGTCTGTTAAAGAAATGTTTGATGAATTGACAGAAGGAAGTGAACTTAAAGAAAGAGTAGAAAATGTGTTAAATATAGCTGAAAATTTTGTGGAGGATAATATTGAGATTTTATGTACACCAATTATTGAAGTGCTAAAGACTACTCAAAGGCCTTTATCAGTTCAAGAAATAAAAAATTTACCTTTATTTAATCAAATAGATGGAGATTTGAGTAAAGTTTTAAATAAGTTGGTTGAAAAGGGATCAATAATAGAAACAACAAGAAAATATACAACTTATGGAGAAGAATATTTAATAGATGAGATTGTATATACAGCATAGGTTGATGTATAATATTAGTTGTTACAAATGAATTGGGGGTAATATTATGAAAAAAATAAAAATATTTGCAGATAGTGCATGTGATTTAGATTTAGATTATTTAAAAGAATTAGATATTGAAATGATACCTATGACTGTAGCCTTTGGAGATGAAATATATGAAGATAGAGTTACAATAACAACAAAGGAGTTTTATGAAAAATTAAGAACCATAAAGGATTTACCAAAAACTTCTCAAATACCACCTTCAAAATTTGTGGAGAGATTTAAAGAATTTTTAGATAAGGGCTATCACATACTTTATGTAGCCTTTTCTTCAAGACTGAGTGGTACATACCAATCAGCTTGTATTGCCAAGGATATGCTTGAGACAGATGATATTACAGTAATTGATTCAAAGGGGGCTTCTGTTGGTCTGGGCTTAATTGTAAGAGAAGCAGCTCTAATGGTTAAACAAGGTAAAACATTAGATGAAATTGTAGATAGAGTAATCTATATGAGAGATAGAATGGAACACATATTTGCTGTTGGAAATCTTGATATGTTAAAAAGAGGAGGAAGAATATCAACTGCACAAGCTGCAATAGGTACCCTTTTAAATGTAAAGCCAATTCTTCAATTTAGTGATGGATATATAATTCCTTATGATAAGGTAAGAGGAGAAAAGGGAATAATTAAAAAGGTTATAGAAACTATGAAGGAAAGAGGATATGACCTTGAAAATCAAGTAATTGGTATGAACTTTTCAAATAATTTTGATTTCTGTTTACAACTTAGAGATGAAATACAGAAAGAATTTAATATTAAAGAATTTGTTATATATGAAATTGGAGCAGCAATAGGAAGCCATGTGGGAGAAGGGACAACATCAGTTTTCTTCTTGAGAAAGTAGAGGGATTATATGAAAAAACACTATCCTATTTCAGTAAATAAAAATGGTGTAGAACCTCTTTATGTACAGGTTTTTGAGGAGCTAAAAAAATTAATAGAGATAGGTACACTAAAGGCAGATGAAAAGCTTCCTTCAATAAGAGAACTTTCAAAAAGTATAGGAGTTAACAATGTTACTATTGTAAATGCCTATAGGATGCTTGAACAGGAAGGTTTGGTGTATTCGAAAGTTGGAAGCGGCACCTTTGTTAGAGGTAATAATACTCTAAAACAAGAACCTCAAATAAGAAAAGAATATAAAAACAATGAAAACATAAAAATTAATTTATCTAATTCAATGCCAAATCCGAACTACTTTCCTGTAGAAGAATTTAAAAATGTTATAAATGAAGTATTAGATAGGGATGGAGGATTTGCTTTTACTTATCAAGAACCTAAGGGCTATTTCCCATTAAGAGAGAGTTTGAGTGAATACTCAAGGGAGATGGGCATAGAAGCAAATATAAATGATATAAATATTATATCTGGAGCACAGCAAGGGATAGATATTATTTCAAAGACACTTTTAAAGTTTGGTGATAATGTTGTTGTAGAGTGTCCAACCTATACAGGAGCAGTTGCAGTATTTAGATCAAGGGGTGCAAATGTTATTGAAGTACCTATAGAAAGTGAAGGGATAAACTTAGAAATTTTAGAAGATGTGGTTAAAAAGAATAAAATAAAATTACTATATATAATGACAAACTTTCAAAATCCCACTGGATATACATATTCAGAGGATACAAAATTGAGTCTTATATATTTAGCTAACAGATATGGTTTTTATATAATTGAAGACGACTATATGTCTGAACTAAGGTTCTATGGTGAAAATACTCTACCGATAAAATCAATTGATAAAAACAACAGAGTTATATATTTGAAGAGTTTTTCAAAGATTTTTATGCCAGGAATAAGATTAGGGTATGTTATCTCTCCTAATAACATGAGTATGGACATTCAAAGTGTAAAATATTCAACAGACATATCAACTTCTGGACTTATGCAGAGAGCCTTTGATTTATATTTAAGAAAAAGGTTATGGCATAAGCATATAAACTTTTTAGTGGAAAAATACAAGGATAAATACGATTTTGTTGTTGAATATATTAATAAAAATGCTGATTTTATAGATTTTGTAGAACCTCAAGGCGGTATAAATTTTTGGTGTAAAACTGATATGGACTCGTCAATTTATGCAAGTCTATTAAAGGATGAAGGTATAACAATTGCTCCAGGAAGTGCATTTTATTTAGATGATGTAAATACAAATTACTTTAGAATGAGTTTTGGTACTTGCAGCAAAGAAGAATTAAAATTTGCATTGGATAAAATGAAGGAAGTATACTTTAGATGTAAAAAAGGGAATATCTTTAGTTTTATATAATAAAAAGTGCCTTGAAACATAAGTTCTTGGCACTTTTTATGTACAGCATTACTTATTTATAGCTTCGTTTAAATCCTTTACCATAGCTTCAACATCGATACCATGAGCAAGAGCACCTTGTTCAAGTGTTTCGAATCTTGCAGCCATGCATCCTAAACAGTGCATACCATACTTAAAGAATACGTCAGCTGTTTCAGGATATTTGTTAACTATTTCAATTATTCCCATATCTTTAGTTATCATTTTTGCACCTCCAACATTGATAAATTTCTTTAAATATATTATCATATTAAATTGATAATTACAAATATGTTTATATTAATTTAGGTGATGTTATGAAGAATTTATCTTGGGAAAATATTGATTTATTAAGTGATGCTGATATTAGCTACCTTCTTTATAAAGAGGGAAAGGGTATTAATACTATATCAAAAATTAGAGGGATTGAAAAAAATACAGTTGAAAGACAAATAATTGAATGTAGAATAAAATACAGAACTCATGAACTTGGAGATAATCCTGAAAAGATAATAAATAGTCTATTTAAATGTAATAGAAAGGAAAGAGTTATTCTTTTAGAGGAATTGGATGATAAAAAGAAAAAAGCCCTTGAAAATTATGCTATAGATAATCTTTTTTCAGTAAATAGGGATGAATGCCTTTTTCTTATATGGCTTCTTGGTGAACTAAAATCTAAAAGGGCAATTCAGCCTATTATGGCGTTTTTAAAATGTACAGATGGAAATATAAAAAGGATATGTTGTTCATCTTTAGCTAAAATTGAAGCACAGGAAGCAGAAGATGCGTTGATTTTTGTTTTAAATGATAAAAGACCACAGGTTAAACAATATGCAATAAAGGCACTTGGAAGAATAAAAAGCAAAAAAGCTATTAAATATTTGCAGGGAATTTTAAAGGATAAAAATGAAAAAGAATATATAATTAGAGCAGCAGAGATAGCTTTAAAGGAAATAGAAGGGAGCAAATACGATGTCTAAAGACTTTTTTACTGTTAAAAAACAAGTGGAAGTTGAGATGGAGGAGAGACGTTCTATTTTTATATGTAATATAAAGAGAGTATTAAATGAAGATGAGGCAATGGATTTTATAAATGAAATAAAGGCAAAATATAAGGATGCTACCCATAATGTATATGCTTATATCACAAACAACGGAATCTCTATGAGATATTCCGATGATGGGGAACCACAGGGTACTGCAGGACCTCCAGTTCTTGAAGTTTTGAAAAGAGAAAATCTGAACAACGTAGCAGTTGTCGTTACAAGATATTTTGGTGGAATTCTATTAGGAGCTGGTGGTTTAGTAAGAGCCTATGGGGCATCTTGTAAGCAAGGTGTAGATGCAGCAGGAAAAGTAAAGGAATCTGAAGCTGTAATATTTGATATTGTATGTGATTATGATAAATATGGTAAAGTTAATAATTATTTAAGCAAAAGAAACATAATAATAAGGAATACAGAGTTTACTGATGTAGTAACTTTAGAAATAATGGCCTTCAACAACGAATTTCAGAAAATTCGACAAGATTTGATTGAAATGTTTAATGGTAATGATATAATAAAAGTAAAAGAAGAAGGCGTTACTTGCTTTGTTGATGCAGAAGGTAAAATTATGGAGGTGCCAGCATGATAGAAGAATTTAAAAATATGAACACTTGGGCAGTTATAGGAAGTGTTTCAAATAAAGAAAAATTTGCATATAAAATATATAGCTTTTTAAAGAATAAGGGATACAAAGTATATCCAGTAGATCCATCAGGTAAGGAAGTAGATGGACAAAGAACATATATTTCACTTAAGGATCTGCCTGAAAAACCTGATGCTATTAATATGGTTATAAATCCTGTAAGAGGTGAAAGGTATATAGATGAGGCAGCAGAAGTTGGAATAAAATATGCATGGTTTCAACCAGGAGCTGAAAGTTTTGAGGTAATAGAAAAGGCAAAAGAATATGGTATGCAGGTTGTTTATGGTAGATGCGTTATGGTTGATTTTTAGTTTAAAGCCCCTCATATCTTGAAAATAGACAATTTACATGGTAAAATATATATTCGGATTTTAAGTTAAGGGGGCATAAAAAATGGCTGGTCATTCAAAATGGGCTAATATAAAGCATAGAAAAGGTAAACAAGACGCAATAAGAGCAAAAATTTTTACAAAGTTAGGTAAAGAAATTGCTGTTGCAGTAAAGGAAGGCGGAGCAAATCCTGAAGCAAACTCAAGACTAAGGGATGCAATAGCAAAGGCAAAGGCAAACAATATGCCAATGGATAACATTGAAAGAGCAATAAAGAAGGCTTCAGGAGAATTAGGAAATGTAAACTATGAAGAGATAGTTTACGAAGGATACGGCCCAAATGGAGTTGCAGTTATTGTTCAGGCACTTACTGATAACAGAAATAGAACTGCAAGTGAAGTAAGGCATACATTTGAAAAGTATGGTGGAAACCTTGGAACAACAGGTTGTGTTTCCTTCTTATTTGAAAAGAAGGGAGTACTTATAGTTGAAAAGAAGGATGAAATTGATGAGGATGAACTTATGATGTTGGCACTTGATTCTGGTGCAGAAGATTTTTCATCTGAGGAAGATGTTTATGAAATAATTACGTCTCCAGAGGATTTTTCAACTGTAAGAGAATCTTTAGAAAAGAATGGAATAGAATTTGCTTCTGCAGAAGTATCAATGGTACCAACAACCTATGCAAGCATAAGTGGAGAAGCAGCTGAAAAGTTTGAAAAAATGCTTGATAAACTTGAAGAAAATGATGACGTTCAAAACGTTTGGCATAATGCAGAATTCCCAGAAGGATGGGGAGAATAATTTTTGATTTATATGAATAAAATAATAGTTTAGTGGTTATAATATCCCTCTAAGGAGGGATATTATGCTTTATAGAAAAGTTTACATATTTATAGCAATTATATTGATTTCTATAGCAAGTTTTTTTGCAGGTTATTTTACAATGCAAAGATATGTAGGAAAGCAGAACAAAAAGGACAATGTTGTTGCAAAAACAGCAGTTCAACTGCCTGAACACGTTATTAATGAAAAAACAAAAATTACAAAAAAGGATATTTACACAAGGGCAGGGTATTTTGCAATTGAAGAAAACATTGTTCCTAATGACGAATTACTTGGGGCAAATAAGGAATATGCAGAAAACTATTTTAGACGACAAGGTTATAATGTTGAGTACTTTACATCAGAAAATGTTATTATCACAAAGAATATTGATAATGCTTGGCCACCAAAAGTATTTATAGCACTTGCAAACGAAGGAAAGGTATATATTTATCAAACAGATGAATACGGAAATCTACAGTTAAAGGAACCAACTGAAATAAGTATTGAAAGTTTACCTCAACAGGAACAAGAGGACTTAAAAAGAGGAATAATAAAAAGGACATATGAGGAGATGGAGGATTTTATCCTCGAAGATTTAGATTCATAGGATGCAAACTCTTTGCATCCTCTTTTTTTTCTGCTATAATCAAATTCGAACAAATTTTCGTACAGGAGGCTTTTATGATAATATTAGGTGTAGACCCTGGAATTGCTATTGTTGGAATAGGAATAATTGAACATAAACAAAATAAGTTTAATGTTTTAGACTATAGAGCTATTACAACCACAACTAAGAATACTGTTCCTCAAAGGCTTGAAATAATATACGATGAATTAAATGAAATAATTAATACATATAAACCAGATGCATTTGCTCTTGAGGAACTATTTTTTAACCAAAATGCCAAAACAGCAATAACTGTTGGTCAAGCAAGAGGTATAGCTGTTTTAGCAGCTCAAAAGAGTAAAATACCAATTTATGAATATACTCCTCTTCAAGTAAAGCAAGCAGTTGTAGGATATGGACGAGCTGATAAAAAACAGATACAGCAAATGGTTAAGGTTTTATTAAATTTAAAGGAAATACCAAAACCTGATGATGTTGCAGATGCACTTGCTATTGCAATATGTCATGCTCACACAAATAATACGAGTAATTTTTTTATGATGAGATGAGGTGAAATATATGATATACTACATTAAGGGAATAGTAGATGAAATACTTGATGATGGTGTAGTTTTAGAATGTAATGATATTGGATATAAGATTTGTATGACCCATAGAGATATTCAAAAACTACAAAATCAAATAGATAAAGTAAAAATATATACATATCAGCAAATAAAAGAGGATGAAAATGTACTGTATGGTTTTTTAAATAAAGAAGAGTTAAATATATTTAAGATGTTGATTTCTATATCAGGCGTAGGACCAAAGGCTGCGGTTTCAATTTTATCAACGGTGACAGCTTCGGATTTTATATTGGCGGTTGTTACTAATAATGAAAAGATGATTGTTAAAGCACAGGGAGTAGGAAAGAAAACTGCACAAAGAATAATATTAGAACTTAAGGATAAGTTTAAGGATGTAGATTTAACACAAAGAGAACAGGATGAAGAACTTATTAATATTAATGGTTTAGATGAAAATGAGGCAATTGGTGCTCTTATGGCATTAGGATATTCAAGAAAAGAAGCTTTCTATGCAGTATCAAAGGTATTAAGTCAAGCAGATTCATTAGAGGATATAATAAAGCTTTCACTTAAGGTATTAATGAAAGGTTAGGTGAATAAATTTGGAGGATAGAATAGTAGCTTCAAATCTAAAATATGAAGACATAGATATAGAGGGAAGCTTAAGACCTAAAACATTAAGTGAGTATATAGGACAAAGTGAGGTAAAAGAAAAGCTTGACATTTTTATTAAGGCAGCTAAAAATAGAAGAGAATCATTGGACCATGTATTATTATATGGACCTCCAGGTCTTGGTAAAACAACCCTTGCAGCTATAATAGCAAATGAGATGGGAGCAGGCCTTAGAATTACATCAGGACCTGCAATTGAAAAGGCAGGAGATTTAGCAGCTATTCTTACAAATTTAGGTGAGAATGATGTACTGTTTATTGATGAAATACATAGAATTAATAGAAGTGTTGAAGAGATATTATATCCTGCTATGGAGGATTTTGCCCTTGATATTATAATAGGAAAGGGACCAAGTGCACGTTCAATTAGAATTGATTTGCCAAGATTTACATTAATAGGTGCAACTACAAGGGCAGGAATGTTGACATCACCCTTAAGAGATAGATTTGGTGTAATTTGTAGGCTTGAATATTATAACGTAAAGGATTTAACTCAGATTATAATGCGTTCTTCAAAAATACTTAAGACTGAAATAACATTAGAGGGAGCAACAGAAATAGCAAAAAGGTCAAGAGGTACACCAAGAATTGCAAACAGATTATTAAAAAGGGTTAGAGATTTTGCAGAGGTTAAAGGTGATGGTATTATAGACTATGATATTGCAGTAAAGGCATTAGATTTATTAGATGTAGATGCATTAGGGTTAGATAATTTAGATAGAAAGATACTGCTTACAATAATAAATAAATTTGGAGGAGGACCTGTTGGCCTTGATACATTATCCTATTGCATAGGAGAATCAAGTGATACAATTGAGGACGTATATGAACCTTATCTTTTACAGATTGGATTTATAAGTAGAACTCCAAGGGGAAGAATAGCAACAGAAGCAGCATATAAACATTTAAATATACAAAAAAACAATGAATAATTATTGTTACAATTACTAACTTTATATTTAGAGGTGATTAAATGAATGTAAAGGACTTTTATTTTGACCTACCAGAGGAACTTATTGCACAAACACCTATTGAGCCAAGAGATATGTCAAGGCTTATGATTTTAGATAAAAAAACTGGTGAAATAGAACATAGAATTTTTAGAGATATTATTGAATTTTTAAATGAGGGAGACTGTTTAGTTTTAAACAACAGTAGAGTAATTCCTGCAAGATTGTTTGGTGTAAAAGAGGATACAGGTGCAAATGTTGAATTTGTACTATTAAAAAGAATAGACAAAGATAGGTGGGAAACATTAGTAAAACCAGGTAAAAGAGCAAGAATTGGTTCAAAGTTTGTCTTTGGTGATGGAGAGTTACGCTGTGAGGTTTTGGATAATACAGAATCAAGTGGAAGAATAATAGAATTTAAATATGAAGGTGTTTTTGAACAAATATTAGATAGGCTTGGGAATATGCCTCTTCCTCCATATATAAAGGCAGAACTTAAGGATAGAGAAAGATATCAAACTGTTTATTCTAAAGTTGAGGGGTCAGCTGCAGCACCAACTGCAGGACTTCACTTTACGCACGAACTTTTAGAAAGAATAAAAAATAAAGGAGTAAAAATTGCATATCTAACTTTGCATGTAGGACTTGGAACCTTTAGACCAGTTAAGGTAGAAAATATAGAAGAACATAAAATGCACTCTGAATTTTATATGATAGATGAGGAAAATGCACAAATTATAAATAATACAAAAAAGAATGGTAAGAGGATAATTGCAGTTGGAACAACATCCTGTAGAACTTTAGAGACTGCAGCAGATGAGAATGGATTTGTAAGTCCACAAAGTGGCTGGACTGATATTTTTATTTATCCAGGTTATAGATTTAAATGTGTAGATTCACTAATAACTAACTTTCATTTACCTGAATCTACGCTTATTATGCTTGTTAGTGCACTGGCAGGACGTGAAAACATTCTAAATGCATACAATACAGCGGTTAAGGAAAAATACAGATTTTTTAGCTTTGGAGATGCAATGTTTATAAAGTAGGAGGATAAGTATGGGAGCAATTAGATATGAGCTAATAAAAACATGTAAACAGTCTGGAGCAAGACTTGGAAGACTACATACACCTCATGGAGTAATTGAAACACCAATATTTATGCCTGTTGGAACACAGGCTACAGTAAAAACAATGACTCCAGAGGAGTTAAAGGAAATAGGTGCACAAATAATTTTAAGTAATACATATCACCTTTATATGAGACCTGGTGAAAAGTTAGTTCAAAAAGCAGGTGGATTACATAAGTTTATGAACTGGGATAGACCTATACTTACAGATAGTGGAGGATTTCAAGTATTCAGCTTAAGCCAGTTAAGGGATATAACAGAAGAGGGCGTTACTTTTAGGTCTCACATTGATGGTTCTAAGCACTTTATCTCACCAGAAAAGGCAATAGAGATTGAAAATGCATTAGGTGCAGATATTATAATGGCCTTTGATGAATGTTTGCCTTATCCTTGCGATTATGATTATGCAAAGAATTCACTCTATAGAACTATAAGATGGGCAGAAAGATGCTTAAAGGCCCATAAAAATACTGATAAACAGGCTTTATTTGGAATAATACAAGGTGGAATGTACAGAGACTTAAGAGAAGAAAGCGTAAGAGAAATGATAAAATTAGATTTTCCGGGATATGCTGTTGGAGGATTAAGTATTGGTGAACCAAAGGATATAATGTATGAGGTGCTTGATTGGACAGTTCATCATCTACCAGAAAACAAGCCAAGGTACCTAATGGGTGTAGGTAGCCCTGATGCTCTTTTAGAGGGTGTTATAAGGGGAGTAGATATGTTTGACTGCGTACTTCCAACAAGAATAGCAAGAAATGGTACTGTGTTTACGAGCAAGGGTAAACTTGTTGTTAGAAATGCAGAGTATGCGGAGGATTTTAGACCACTTGATGAAGAATGTGATTGTTATGCATGTAGAAATTATTCAAGAGCATATATAAGGCACTTATTTAAGGCTAAAGAAATATTAGGTGCAAGACTTACTACAATACATAATTTAAGATTCTTATTAAAGCTTATGGAAGATGTAAGACAGGCTATTATGGAAGATAGGCTTCTTGATTTTAAAGAAGAATTCTTTGAAAAGTATGGATATAATGAAGGCAAGTGGACATTTTAATCATAAATAATTAAACCACCCTCATATAATTAATATGGGGGTGGTTTAATGTCAAAGCAGGATGTTAAAGAAAATATACCAATAATCTATTTAAAATCAATTATAAGAGGAATAATATTATCAATTGTTTTACTTTTAATTACAGCTATAGTATTCCATTATTCTAATTTAGATCCAAAACATATAGATACAGTAACATTTATAATAACAGTACTTAGTATTGTATATGCATCTTTATATGGTTGTTTTAAAATTAAAACAAAGGGATATCTACATGGTGGAGTAATAGGAGTACTTTATATGGTTGTTGTTGGAATGGTATCCTTGTTTGTACAAAAGGGTAATATTCATTTTAGAGGATTAATCATTATGCTCATTATGTCATTGGCTATAGGTATTTTCTCAGGACTTATAGGAATTATATTGGCAGACAAATAAAAAGAAAAATTGTCATAGCTAAGTTAATATTAACATTTTATGCACAAAATACTTTTTACTCTTGAGTATAGACATTTGTTATGTTATAATCATAAAAGTGTAAAGCATAAAAAAAGGAGGAGTAGACATGAAGCATATAAAGACAATAAACATGGGTGCTCTTAAGAACAGCATAGCAAAACCAGGATGCAAAGAGTGTGCAAACTCATGCCAATCAGCTTGTAAAACTTCTTGTACAGTTGCAAATCTTGAATGCGAGAATAGATAATCTATGGCAGTAACTTATGTTACTGCTTTTTAACTATAATATAAGGAGGAAAAAAACGTTGAAATTACACAAATTTAAACAAATGGAAATGAACATAGTAATAGACGTAAATAGTGGAGCAATTCATGTTGTTGATGATATAGTGTATGATGTTTTAGATTATTATAAATTTAAAAACTTAGATGAAATTGTTTCAGATTTTAAAAATAGATATACTGAAGAACAAATAAAAGAAGCATACGATGAAATAAAGCAGTTAGAGGAAGAAGGTCTTCTTTATACATATGATCCATATAAAAATATAGTATTAAATGATAATGGACCATCATATATAAAGGCTATGTGTTTAAATATAGCACACGATTGTAACCTAAAATGTAAATACTGCTTTGCTTCAGAGGGGGATTATAAGGGTGAAAGAAAGCTTATGTCTCCTGAAGTAGGTAAGAGAGCAGTAGATTTTGTTATAGAAAACGCTGGTCCAAGAAAAAACGTTGAGATTGACCTATTTGGTGGAGAACCATTGATGAATTTTAAAACTGTTAAAGAAATTGTAGAATATGCAAGAAAAAGAGAAAAAGAAACAGGAAAAAATATAAGATTTACAATAACAACAAACGCTACATTACTTAATGATGAAATAATGGAATTTATTGATGAAAATATGGGAAATGTAGTTTTAAGCATAGATGGAAGAAAAGAAGTTAATGATAAAATTAGAATAAGATATGATGGTACTGGTACCTTTGATGATATATTACCTAAAATAAAGACAATGGTAGAAAAAAGAAAAGACGGCAAACAATATTATGTGAGAGGAACATTTACAAGAGAAAACCTTGATTTTTATAATGATGTTATGATGTTAGCAGATGAAGGCTTTAAGGAAATATCAATTGAACCTGTTGTTCTTGAAGACAAGCATCCCCTTTCATTAAGAGAAGAGGATTTAGATACAATATTTGAACAATATGATAAATTAGCAGAAGAAATAGTCAATAGGCAAAAACAAGGCAAAGGATTTAAATTTTATCATTTCAATATAGATGTTAACGGAGGACCTTGTGTATATAAAAGGATATCAGGCTGTGGCGCAGGATATGAATATGTTGCTGTAACTCCAGATGGAGATATATATCCTTGCCATCAATTTGTTGGAAATGAAGAATTTAAATTAGGAAATGTATTTGATGGTTTATCAAATTATGAACTTATAAAAACCTTTAAAAATGGACATATATATAATAAGCCAAAATGTATGGAATGTTGGGCAAGATTCTATTGTTCAGGAGGATGCCAAGCTAATAACTACAGCTTTAATAAAGATATACACATACCATATGAACTTGGATGTCAAATGATGAAAAAGAGGGTTGAGTGTGCAATAGCTATAAAGGCTAAACTTATGGAGGAATAAATATGATAAGAAACTATTTTGAAAAACTTCCTAAAATTGCACAGGATGTATTTGTTGCTGAATCAGCAGATATTATAGGTGACGTAGAAGTAAAAGAAGGAAGTAGTATATGGTATAGAGCAGTTTTGAGAGGAGATATAAATAAAATTTCTGTTGGTAAATGTGTTAATATACAGGATGGTTGTGTTTTACACTCTGATAAAAATGCTCCAACAATAATTGGGGATTTTGTTACAATAGGACATAATGCAATAGTTCATGGTGCACAGGTTAAGGATAGATGCCTTATTGGAATGGGGGCTGTTATATTAAATGGAGCAGTTATAGGAGAAGATTCAATAGTAGCAGCAGGTTCTGTAGTTACACAGGGAAAAGAAATGCCTCCAAAAAGCTTGATAATGGGGACCCCAGCAAAGGTTATAAGACAGCTTACAGATGAAGAAGTTGATCATATAAAGCAGTCAGCGATGAATTATTTGAGCCTTGCTCGAGATTACAAATAAGTAAATAGGGGGCCTGTCCCCTTTTTTATATATTGTTAAAATCTTTTTACTAAAATTAGCAGGAATTTTAAAGTAAGTGTAGAATAAATATAAGAGGTGGAGTTATGGTTACATTAAAGGATGTAAAAAATAATGAAGAAGTAAGAGCTTATATGGAACAGGGTGATAAATTTTTAGGATCAATGGGATTTACTGAACACAGCTTAAGACATGCAACCATAGTATCTAATATTGCTTCTAATATCTTAAGAAATTTAGGATATTCTGATAGAGAAGTTGAACTTACAGCAATTGCAGGTTTTTTACACGATATTGGAAATGTTGTGAGTAGACATGACCATGGACAGACTGGTGCAATACTTGCAATGAGAATATTAAAGGAAATGGGAATGGAATACAATGAAATTGCATATATTGCTTCAGCAATAGGTAATCACGAAGAAGAGTATGGTCATCCTGTAAATGATATTGCGGCTGCACTTATTATAGCAGATAAAACAGATGTACATAGAGGGAGGGTGAGAAACAAGGAATTTGCAACATTTGATATACACGACAGAGTTAACTATGCAGCAGAAAAGTCAGAAGTAGAAATTATTAAAGATGAAAGGATTATAAGATTGAATCTTAAAATAAATATAGAAATCTGTCCAGTGATGGAATACTTTGAAATCTTTTTAGCAAGAATGATGATGTGTAGAAAGGCTGCTGCATTTTTAAACACAAACTTTCAACTTGTAATTAACGATGCACGATTGTTGTAATCTGAAAGGGGGATTTTAAATGCAAGTTAAGACAAAAAGCAGATTAAAGTTTTTAATTTCAACTGTATTAATAGTTCTTTTTGCCTACATACTATCATCTGGACTTATAGTAGGTGATTACAAGATAAGTTCAATTGGAGAAATAACAAAATTAGGACTTGACCTTAAAGGTGGAGTTTACATTGAAGAGGAAATAAAGGGAGATAATGTTTCAAAGGAAACAATAGAGAGAACAAAACAACTTATAGAACTAAGAGTTAATGCATTAGGTGTAAATGAATCAGTTGTTACTGTTACTCAACAAAACAGAATAAGAATAGAAATTCCAGGTGTTTATGATGCAGAAAATGCACTTAAACAAATAGGAAAAACTGGAAAACTAACTTTTAGAGGACCTAACAATGATGTTGTTATAACAGGTGAAGATATAAAGGATGCTACAGTTGGAGTTAATCAACAAACAAACCAACCAGTTGTTCAGTTAAAGTTAAATGAAGCTGGAACTAAGAAGTTTGCTGAAGCAACTCAAAAATATGTAGGTCAAGTTATATCAATATATATGGATGAAGAACGTGTATCAGCACCAGTTGTAAAAAGTGTTATAACAACTGGAGAGGCTATAATAGAAGGAAGTAAGGACATAGAAGAAGCAAAGAGACTTGCAGGCATTATAAAATCAGGTGCACTTCCTGTAGAATTAGTTCCTGCAACAGTTAAAACAATAGGGCCTTCACTTGGTGCAGATGCCATTCCAACAAGTAAAAAAGCTGCTATAATTGGTATAGCATTAGTAATGCTATTTATGGCTATATACTATAGAATTCCAGGAATTATAGCTGACCTTGCACTTACAGTTTATATAATGCTTACAATGCTTATTTTTACAACAGTGTTAAAGGGAACGCTTACACTACCTGGTATTGCAGGTTTACTATTATCAATAGGTATGGCTGTTGACGCCAATGTTTTAATATTTGAAAGAATAAAGGAAGAATTAAAACTTGGAAAATCACTAAGAACTGCAGTGGATGCAGGTTTTAGCAGAGCATTACCATCAATACTTGATTCAAATATTACTACAATCATTGCAGGATTAGTTCTAATGTGGCTTGGTTCAGGTCAAGTTAAAGGTTTTGCCCTTACCCTTGTAACAGGTGTTATATGTTCAATGTTTACAGCAATTACTGTAACAAAGTTCCTATTGAAAAACTTTGTTAATTCCAATTGGATTGACAACAAAAAAATGTATGGAGCGTAAGGGGAGGGATTTAAATGTTAAAAGTAATTGAAAGAACTAAAATATGGTTTTCTATATCACTTTCAATAATAATTGTTGGAATGTTGATGTGGACCTTTAAGGGGTTAAATTTAGGAATAGATTTTAAAGGTGGAACCGTAGTTACTATTAAAATGGACAAAGAACCAGACAATAGTGCATTAGAGGAAATAAGAAAAATATCAGCAAAATATGATTCATCAGCACAAGTACAAAAGGTTGGAACTGATGAGGTTACTATAAGAGGAAATGCTATATCTGATGAACAAATTCCTAAGCTATATAAAGAAATAAAGGACAAATTTAATTTAAAGGAAGAGAAACCAAGATATACAGATAGAATTGGACCATCAATAGGTAAAGAATTAAGAAGAAATGCTATCTATTCATCATTAGTTGCAGTTGCATTAATGCTAATTTATATTTCATTAAGATTTGAGTTTAAGTTTGGTGTAGCTGCAGTAATTGCATTAGTACACGACGTTTTAATAACAATAGCTGTTTATGTGTTTTTACAAATTCCTGTAAATAGTAGTTTTGTGGCTGCTATCCTTACTGTTTTAGGTTATTCAATAAACGATACAATTGTTGTTTTTGATAGAATAAGAGAAAATAGCAAAAAGGGTATATTCAATAACAGAAAAGAACTTGTTAATGGTAGTGTAACTCAAACACTTACAAGATCAATAAACACAGTTTTAACAACATTGTTTACAATAACAGCTCTTTATATATTTGGAGTATCTTCTATTAAGGAATTTGCACTACCACTTATTGTAGGTATATTAAGTGGTACATATTCATCAATATTCATAGCAAGCCCAATTTGGTATGTATGGACTGAAAAGAAGATGGCATAAAAAATAGTCAGGTTAATCCTGACTATTTTTTCTTTTCCCCATTGAAATAGTTTAATAACTAATTTATAATATATATGTTTCAACTATAATGAGGGGAAAAGTGCTATGAAGAAGTGGGTTATAAAAAAAGTAGAACAAGTTAACCAAAATCTTCACAAAAACAGAATAATAAGTGCTCTATTGAATTCAAGAGGGATAAGTCTACCTAAGGAGGCTCTTGATTTTTTAAACCCCAAAATAGAAAACCTTTTAAATCCATATCTTTTAAGGGATATGGATAGAGCAGTTGAAAGAATTGATTTAGCAATAAAAAAAAGAGAAAAGATTGTTATTTACGGAGATTATGATGTTGATGGTATTACAAGTACATCAATCTTGATGAGAGCCTTTAGAAAATTAGGTGTGGATGTTTCCTTTTATATTCCTGATAGATTAAATGAAGGATATGGTATTAATAAAGATGCAATAGATTATATTAAACAGCTTGCAACTGATTTAATTATAACTGTTGATTGTGGTATTACAGCTGTTGAAGAAGTAGAGTATGTAAAACAACTTGGAATGGATATTATTATAACAGACCACCATGAATGTAAAGAAGTAATTCCAGATACTTATGTAATAAATCCTAAAAGGCAAGATTGTACATATCCAAATAAAAATTTAGCTGGATGTGGAGTAGCCTTTAAATTGGTTCAAGCACTTTGGATGAAGTATAATTTATCAGGGTTTGAAGAGTTATTAGATTTATGTGCAATAGGAACAATTGCAGATATTGTTGAAATAACAGGAGAAAACAGAATTATTGTAAGTCAAGGGATAAAAAAGCTTCAACATAGCGAAAAGTGTGGGATAAAGGCGTTAAAAAGTGTAGCAGGTATAAGTGACGTTACATCCTATGGTATTGCATTTCAAATTGCACCAAGAATAAACGCAGTTGGAAGATTAAGTGATGCAAGGATTGCAGTTGAATTGTTTACAACAACTGATGAAGATAAGGCAATGCAGATTGCTAAATACCTTGACCAGGAAAATAGAAGCCGTCAAAAGATAGAGGAAGAAATATTAAATGAATCCCTTATAATGATACAAAACAAATTTGATTTAACTAAAGATAGAGTAATAGTTCTATCATCTCCCTTTTGGCATGTTGGTGTAGTAGGAATAGTTGCCTCAAGGTTAGTGGAACGTTTTCATAGACCAGTAATTCTTCTTTGTGAAGACAAAGAAGGAATGTGTAAAGGTTCAGGTAGAAGTATCGAGGGATTTAATCTATTTGAAAATCTTTTAAAGTGTGATGATATATTAGTTAAGTTTGGAGGACACGAACTGGCTGCTGGCTTAACAGTAGAAAAGTCTAAAATTGATGAGCTAATTAGAAGACTGAATGAATATGCAAAAGAAATGGATGTTGAAATGTTTTTGCCTAAATTATATATAGATTTAGAGATGTCCACAGAAGATATAACTTTTGAAACAGCAGAGGAAATTAAAAAATTAGAACCCTATGGATTTGGGAACCCATCCCCAATATTTTATATGGAAAACTTGAAGGTTGTTTCAAAAAGAGCAGTTGGAAGTAACAACAAACATTTAAAGCTTCTTTTAGATAAAGATAATATGACTTATGATGGTGTATATTTTAATGGATATGAAGAGCTAAAGGATAAAGAATGGGATAATATTGATGTAGTATTTAATCTAGATATAAATGAGTGGAATAATACAAGAAATTTGCAATTATTAATTAAAGCAGTTAGACCTCATTTTAAATGGGTTTCAGAGTATTTTAAAAGCAATTATTATAGATATTTAAAATTCATTGATAATAATATACTATCTTCTTCTAATATAGATAGTATCAATTTTATCCCTAAAAATGAAAATTTCTTAAAGGAGTTTGTTTATTTTAAAAAGGGATATATTCTTGTTTCTTCAAAAAAATCCTTAGATGAATTAAAATATTTTATAGATTTTTATAAGGTTAATTTTTCTAAAAATGATGGTTTTGATGCACAAATTATAGTATGTCCAAATGTAGATGAAATTGACTTTATGAATTCAGAAGTGCTTATATATGATTTCTTGCCAGGTATATATGAATATGAAAGAGTTTTAAACAGTGCAAAGAAAGTATATAATTTTTATGAAGAGGAAACACTTGTTTTAATAGATGATTTTTTTGAAGATATTAAAATTAATAAGGAAATTTTATTTAAGGTTTATAGTGATCTGTTATATAATGAGATTGTAGGTACAGTTGATGAGCTTGCTATTAAATACAATATAAATCCTTATCAGATGTATAAAATTATATTAGCTTTAAAAAACAGTGAGGTTGCAAAGGTTTTTATAAAAAATGATTTATTAAAATTAGTCAAATTCAAATCCAATTTTAAATCTATTGTGGTTGAAGATTATAATAAAAAAATTGAGGGTTTAAAAAACCTATTCAATAAAGTTAAATGGGAGGTATAAAAATGAATTTAGTTGAAAAAATAAGAATAATAGAAGATTTTCCAAAGAAAGGTATAAGCTTCAAAGATGTTACAACACTATTAAAAGATGGAGAAGCTTTCAAATTTGCTGTAGATAAGATGATCCAATATGCAAAGGATAAGAATATAGATTTAGTTGTTGGACCAGAAGCAAGAGGATTTGTATTTGGAACTCCAGTTGCATATGGATTAGGGGTTGGCTTTGTTCCTGTAAGAAAGCCTGGTAAGTTACCAGCTGATACTCTAAAGTATGAGTATGATTTAGAGTATGGAAGTGATTGTCTTGAAATACATAAGGACGCGATAAAGCCAGGACAAAGGGTTCTAATCGTTGATGATTTACTTGCAACAGGTGGAACAATTGCTTCAGTAGCAAATTTAGTAGAACAACTTGGCGGAGAAGTAGTAGGAATGTGCTTCCTTATAGAATTAACTGGATTAAACGGTAGAGAAAAACTTGCTAAGTATAATGTTGAGTCACTCATAAAGTATGAATTTTAATGTCGAAAAAAATTGCAATTAAATTAAAATTGATATATAATTAATAAAAATAGTATGGCTGGTATTGATACCAGCCATATATTATAAACAAGAGAAGTGAGGGCGGCTATGCTTGATGTAATTATTGATAAAATAAAAAAACAAAAGTTAGATGTTGATATAGATTTAATAAAGCGTGCTTATGAACTTGCTGAAAAGGCACATAAGGATCAATTTAGAGAGTCAGGTGAGCCTTATTTAATGCATCCAGTGGAAGTTGCATTAATTACTATAGAACTTGGGCTTGATACTGATACTATTTGTGCTGCTCTTTTACATGATGTGGTTGAGGATACAGAATATACATATGAAGATATCAAAAATATGTTTAATCCACAGATTGCCTTTTTAGTTGAAGGTGTTACTAAACTTGGTAAAATTGAATATAAATCAAAGGAAGAACAACAGGCAGAAAACATTAGAAAGATGCTTGTTGCTATGGCAAGTGATGTTAGAGTAATTTTAATTAAACTTGCAGATAGGCTCCATAATATGAGAACGTTAAAATACCTACCACCACATAAACAAAAGGAGAAGGCCCAAGAGACCTTAGACATATTTGCACCTTTAGCCCATAGATTAGGTATTTCTAAGATTAAATGGGAACTTGAAGATTTATGTTTGAGGTATTTAAAACCAGATGAATATTATGATTTGGTTAATAAAGTACAGAAAAAAAGAGTTGAACGTGAAAAAGAATTAAATGAAATTATAGAAATATTAAAAAGCAAGTTATCACAATCAGGAATTATAGCAGATATAGAGGGACGCCCAAAACATTTTTATAGTATCTATAGAAAGATGGTATTTAAAAATAAAACATTTGACCAAATATTTGACCTATTGGCAATAAGAGTTATTGTTGATACAGTTAGGGATTGTTATGCTGCTCTTGGCATTGTCCATACATTATGGAAACCTATACCAGGTAGATTTAAAGACTACATTGCAATGCCAAAGCCTAATATGTATCAATCCCTTCATACAACTGTTATAGGACCAGGCGGTCAACCCTTTGAAATACAAATAAGGACTTGGGAAATGCATAGAACTGCAGAATATGGTATTGCAGCCCATTGGAAATATAAAGAGGGAATTACCAGTGATGATTTAGGAGATAGATTAAAATGGTTAAGAGAAATTATTGAATTCCAAAAGCAGACAAGTGATGCCAAGGAGTTTATGGAAACTGTAAAAATAGATTTGTTTTCTGATGAGGTGTTTGTATTTACACCAAAAGGAACAGTTATTGATTTACCAATAGATTCTACGCCCATCGATTTTGCCTACAGAATTCATACTGATATAGGTAATAAATGTGTTGGTGCAAAAGTAAATGGCAAAATGGTACCCCTTGATTATAAATTAAAGACAGGGGACATTGTAGAAATAATTACATCAAGTACATCTAAGGGACCAAGTAGAGATTGGCTAAATATAGCAAAAAGTTCACAGGCTAAAAGTAAAATAAAACAGTATTTTAAGAGAATTTATAAAGAAGAAAATATAGAAAAAGGTAAAGAGCTAATAGAAAAGGAACTTAGAAGACAAAAGATTCCATATTCCGATGCAATGAAGTCTGATGTAATAGATGTTGTTTTAAAAAGATTTAACTATGCACAAATAGATGATATCTACGCTACAATAGGAAGCGGTGCACTATCAGCTTCATTAGTTGTTGGAAAAATAAAAGAAGAATTATTTAAAGATAAGGAAAAAGAAGAAGTAAAAAACATTGCTGAAGTTGAACAGAAAAAATATACGCAAAGAGAAAGAAAACGCGAAGGTGTTAAGCAGGGAATTGAGGTAAAGGGTGAAAAGGATTTATTAGTTAGATTTGCAAAATGCTGTAATCCTGTTCCTGGCGATGAAATAATAGGATTTATAACTAAGGGTAGAGGCGTTTCCATTCATAGAAAGGATTGTACAAACTTCAAACATCTATCAGAAGTTGAACCCGAAAGAGTTATTGAAGCAAGGTGGACTGGAGAACATACATCTTCCTTTGTAGCAGATATACAAATAGAAGCAACGGATAGAACAGGCCTTCTTGCAGATATAACAAACACAATAGTTAATGCAAAGGTTTCAGTGAAAGCAATTAATGCAAGAACAAATAGAAAAAATACAGCGACAATACACCTATCTTTGGAAGTATTAAATACAGAACAGTTAGAAAAGATTATGAGGGATTTTAGAAAATTGACTGGTGTTATAGATGTATATAGAAACAGAAATTAGGGGTGATTTTATGAGAGCTGTTGTCCAAAGAGTAAATAATGCAAGTGTTGAGGTAGAGGGAAATATAGTAGGAAGTATTGAAAAGGGTATATTGGTATTATTAGGAGTAGAAGAAATGGATACAGAAGAGGACATAAAATATTTAGCAGAGAAGGTATGTAACTTAAGAATATTTGATGACGAAGAAGGAAAAATGAATTTATCACTAATTGATGTTGCTGGAGAGCTTTTGGTTGTTTCACAATTTACACTTTATGGTGATTGCAGAAAGGGTAGAAGGCCCAATTATATGATGGCTGCAAAGCCAGATTATGCTGAAAAGATGTATTTAAGTTTTGTAGAAGAATGTAAAAAATATATAAAAAAAGTTGAAAAAGGGCAATTTCAAGCATATATGAAGGTAAAGCTTGAAAATGATGGACCAGTTACATTACTTTTAGACAGCAAGAAAAACTTTTAGGAGTGATTAGAATGATAGTTAAAACATATGAAATGGGATATTTTCAGACTAATTGCTATTTAGTTATAGATGATGAAACAAATGAAGCATTTTGCGTAGACCCAGGTGGAGATACAACGGAACTTATTGAAGATATAAAATCTATGAACTTTAATTTAAAATATATAATATTGACTCACGGACATGCAGACCACATAGCAGGAGTAAAAAAATTGAAGGATGAAACAGGCGCTTTAGTAGTTGCCAACAAAAAGGATTCTTATTTAATAAATGGTGGGACTATAGAGTTAATACCTATATATTCAAATATGAAGCTTTTTGATGTTGATTTATATGTTAATCAACAAGATGTTTTAAAGGTTGGAAATTTAGAACTTAAAATATTAGAGACACCAGGACATACGCCAGGAGGTATCTCAATATTAGTAGGTGATTCGGTATTTACAGGAGATGCTCTATTTAGAGGTTCAATAGGAAGAACTGATTTCCCAAATGGGGATAGAGAAGAGCTAATAAATTCAATTAAACAAAATCTTTTGGTTTTAGATGATAAGATAAAGGTATATCCAGGACATGGAATATATACAACTATTGGACTTGAAAAAAGATTTAATTCTTTTTTAAAATAATTTGAATATATGGACATCAAAGTGGGAACAATGTATTTGAATTTATAAAAGGAGAGGTTAATATGAAAAAAAAGAGAACAAATGGTTATTCAGAATCTTATGTTAACCCACTTGATGAATTAGACTATGAAAGATATTCAGAAATGATGGAAAATGGCTATACTGATAAAGATATAGCAAAAGAGCTCAAGGTTAGTGAGAATTTTGTAAAAAGATTAAGGCAGGAGACAAAAAAGTATTTGTAGGTGTATAGGATGGCAAGAGTAGGACTTATAGGACATGATTTTAGATATGAAGTATTTCAGATACTAAATCTTTTTTACGAAAAGGAAGAAATACAATTTTCTAAGGATAATTATGATATAGAAAGTATTTTAAATGAAGAGCAGGTCTTGTTTAAAATAGGTGAAATAACAGAAAAAGAATATGTTGATAAAAATGACATTAAGTCAATAAAAAATTCTTTAAAAAGAACTGCTCTTAAGGCACTTAGTAAATATTTTAATAAAAATATTCCCTGGGGAATATTGGTTGGAATAAGACCAACTAAAATAGTACATGAACTCAAAAAAAGAGGAGACAGTTTAGCAGAAATAAAAAAACATTTAATAGATTATTACCTTTTAAATGAGGACAAGGCTAATTTAACAATAGAAGTTGCAGAGAATGAATCTAAATTCTTGAGCGTAGTACAAAATAAAGTAAGCCTTTATGTTGGTATTCCCTTTTGCCCAACAAGATGTGTCTACTGCTCCTTTGCATCAAATTCAATATATAGTAACGAAAAATTAGTAGAGACCTATGTTGATACACTTCTAAAGGAGTTTGATTCTATTTTAAGATATCTAAAGAGTCATAATATATCAATAGATACTTTATACTTCGGTGGAGGTACACCCTCATCTTTAAGTGCTGAACAAATAGATAGGTTACTTAACAGAGTTTCAAGTTATGTAAACCTTAATTCATTAAGAGAATTTACCTTTGAAGCAGGAAGACCAGATTCAATTGATGAAAATAAATTAAAGCTACTTAAGGACTATGGTGTAACAAGAATTAGTATAAATCCACAGACAATGAATGAGGAGACATTAGTTAAAATAGGACGAAGACACTCAACCAAAGATATAATTGACAAATTTAATTTGGCTCGAGAGATTGGTTTTGACAATATTAATATGGATATAATAGTTGGGCTTCCTGATGAGAATTTAGGTTCAATAAATAAAACTATGGAAGCGCTTAAAAAGCTTTCTCCAGAAAGTATTACAATACATACAATGGCAATAAAAAGAGCTTCAATACTAAATGAGATAGAGTATAAAAATAAAACAGATAATATAGTTTCAATGTACAACTATGCTGCTAATTGTTGTAGAGATATGGGTATGATTCCATATTATATGTATAGACAAAAAAATATGGTAAGTCCATTAGAGAATGTTGGATATAGTAAAAGAGGTAAAGAGTGTATTTATAATATACAAATGATTGCAGAGAATATTTCAATAGTATCTTTAGGTGCAGATGCAATTACAAAAATTGTTTATAATGAAGAAAATAGAATAGAAAGAGTTGCTAATGTAAAGGATGTCAGGGAGTATATAAATAGAATTGATGAGATGGTACAGAAAAAGATAGAGGCTTTAGATGATGTGTTTGCAAAATAGAGGTAAGGAACTCAATAGAGTTCCTTACCTCTATTTGATATAAGGTATATAATTGAAATCAAAATTCCAATTACGCTGATTATCTGTGCAGTTCTAAAGGGCCCTATCATAAGACTATCAGTTCTTAAGGCTTCTATAAAAAATCTACCAATAGAATATAAAAGAATGTATATGAAAAATATTTTTCCACGTTTAGTTATAATATATCTTATTATAAACATTAAAAATATGAACGTAATAAGATTCCAGATAGATTCATAAAGAAAAGTTGGATGATAGTATTTTCCATCTATAAACATTCCTCTTTGTATAAATTCAGGAAATTTGCTTATAAACTCTTTAGATACTTCACCTCCGTGGGCTTCTTGATTAAAAAAGTTTCCCCATCTACCTATTGACTGTGCAAGAACTATTGAAGGTGCAGCTAAATCAAGATAGGTTAATAGGTTTATTCTTCTCCTTTTAGAGTATATGTAGGCAGCAAGTATACCAAATATTATTCCACCGTGGATAGCAAGTCCACCTTGTCTTATGTTTAAAACATCTATTGGATTATGTAGATAAAGTTTATAATTAAATATTACATAGTATAAACGTGCACCAATTATTCCAAAGGGCAGTGAAATTAAAGCACAGTCGATAAATTTGTCATAATCAACATTTAAAAATTTAGAATTAATTTTAGCAATAATGAGTGCAACAAGCATACCAGTTGCTATTAAAATTCCGTACCACCTTATTGCTATTCCAAACAGATTGAAGGCTATAGGATTCAATTGCATCACTCCTTTTTGATGATAATTTTATTTTAACATATAATTTTAAAAAAAGAATAATAATTTTATAAGGATTAATTGACTATAAATTCTTAGTTAGTTTACATATTTAACCAGATAATCTATAATAAGAAGTAGAATGGAGGTGATAGTATGAGAACTTTTTTATTTTATTTATGGTTAGCACTAATAATATTAGGTGTTTATGTTGCTATTCTTTCAATTAAGTTTTTGATAAGAGCAATAGAGGCATTAGATATTTACATAAGAAAAAACAAAGAATAATAGAAAATATCAAAGGATTACCAATACAATTTTTTACGGTGCTAATAAAAATATATTTATATTATTTAACTGATTTTTTATAAAATAGTTAATTAAAGGGATGGTATTATGGATATAGTTATAGTAATCTTATTAATTGTAATAATTGTATTGCAGATATTAGTCATCTTAAAACAAAAGAACACCTTAGATATAGAAAAGCCTTTAAGAAATTTATCACAAACTTTAGAGGATAGAATAAATAATACTATTAAGGATGAAATGGGAAGAAATAGGGAAGAATTAAATAAAAATTCAAGCCAAAATAGAATGGAGATATCACAAAGCATCAAAGGCTTGACAGATAGTTTGAATACGCAAATAACAAACATAGGAAATATGCAAAATAAGCAGCTTGAAGTTGTAAGTAATCAACTGATCGAATTTTTAAAGAAAAATCAAGATGGGCTTGATAAAATAAGGCAAAGTGTAGAGGAAAAGCTAACACAAATTCAAAATGATAATAATAAAAAACTTGAGGAAATGAGGCAAACTGTAGATGAAAAGCTTCATTCAACTTTGGAAAATAGGTTATCTCAATCCTTTCAAAATATAAGTGAAAGGCTTGAGGCACTTTATAAACAACTTGGTGAAATACAAAGTTTAACAACGGGTGTAAATGATCTAAAGAGAGCTCTTACTAATGTAAAAGTTAGAGGTATATGGGGAGAAGTTCAACTTGCGAATATAATATCTGATATACTTACAAAGGAACAGTATGAAGAAAATGTTGCTATTAAAAAGGGTAGCTTAGATAGAGTAGAATTTGCTGTTAAACTTCCAGGTAAGGAGGATTTAAATAGATGTGTCTATCTTCCAATAGATGCCAAGTTTCCTCAGGAGGACTATCAAAGGCTTCTTGATGCACAGGAGGAGGGTAATAAGGAAGGTGTAGACTTGGCAAGAAAACAATTACAAAATAGAATTAGACAGGAGGCAAAAAGTATTTTTGAAAAATATATAGACCCACCAAATACTACAGACTTTGCAATAATGTTTTTACCTACAGAGAGCTTATTTGCAGAGGTTATTAGAGATGTAGGATTGATTGAAACATTGCAGAGGGACTATAAGGTTATAGTAACAGGTCCAACAACAATATCTGCACTTTTAAATAGTCTTCAAATGGGATTTAGAACGCTTGCAATAGAAAAAAGGTCAAGTGAGGTTTGGGCACTTCTTGGTGCTGTTAAAACAGAGTTTACTAAGTTTGGAGAAATATTAGAAAAGACACAGAAAAAATTACAGGAGGCAAGTAATACAATAGAAACAGCAGCAAAGAAAACAAAGACTATTGAAAAGAAACTAAAATCGGTTCAGGAACTTCCTGTTGAAGAGAGTGAAAGAATTTTAATAGAGGAAGAGGATAAATAGAAAGTTATTAAATTATAATAAAATAAAAGTATATTACTTGACAGCTTATATTTGTATTTGTATAATAAAGCTAAAATTTATATTTAAATACTATGAAGGGGAAGAGTAGTTTCCAAACACTTTACAGGGAGAAACTGCCTTTGATTGAGAGCAGTTTTAAAGTTAAGGGAGATGAAGGACACCCTGGAGTTTGTACCTGAATTAAGTAGGGATACACGCATTCTGCGTTAAAGAATTAAGTGGGCTATGCCAATTAGGGTGGCACCGCGGGAATAATACCCGTCCCTTGCTTTAGGGACGGTTTCTTTTTTGATAGAAAGTTAAAGGAGGGATAATATGTTAATTACAAAGGCACCAAAGGGTACAAGAGACGTTTTACCAAAAGATGTTTATAAATGGCAGTATATAGAGCAAAAGGTTAGAGAAGTTTGTTCTTATTTTGGATTTTCAGAAATAAGAACACCAACCTTTGAACATACAGAACTTGTTCAAAGAGGCGTTGGAGAAACAACAGACATATTTCAAAAGGAAATGTACACATTTTTGGATAAGGCAGGAAGAAGTATAACTCTAAAGCCAGAGGGAACAGCTCCTGCAGCAAGAGCCTTTTTAGAAAATGGTCTTTATTCAGAGGTTCAACCAACTAAACTTTTCTATATAACACCAGTATTTAGATATGAACAGGTACAAAAGGGAAGATTAAGAGAGCATCATCAGTTTGGTGTTGAACTATTTGGTTCAAGTGATGCTTCTGCAGATGCAGAAGTTATATCTCTTGCCTTTACATTTTTCAATAAGTTAGGATTACAGGACTTAACTGTTAACATAAACAATATAGGATGCCCAAATTGTAGACCAAATTACAATAACGCTCTTAAGGAATATTTGAAGGAAAATTTTGATAGTTTATGCCCAACCTGTAAAGAAAGATATGAAAGAAATCCTCTAAGAGTGCTTGATTGTAAGAATGATACTTGTAAAAAGATTGCTGAGGGAGCGCCAGTTGTAATCGATTATATTTGTGATGAATGTAAAACTCACTTTGAGGATTTAAAGTCAGAATTGGATGCATTAAATATTAATTATGTTGTTGACCCATACATAGTTAGAGGATTAGATTACTATACAAAAACAGTTTTTGAAATAATATCAGAGGATATTGGAGCAAAGAGCACTGTATGTGGCGGTGGAAGATATGATAATTTAATCGAAGAGATAGGTGGAACAAAAACACCAGCTGTTGGATTTGGACTTGGAATTGAAAGATTAATACTTATGCTTGAGTCAAAAGGAATTGAAATACCAAGTAATAAACCTAAATTAATTTATATTGCAAGCTTAGGAGAGAGGGCAAAGAAGGCTTCATCAAAGATAGCCTTTGATTTAAGAAGAGAAAGTATAAGTGTTGAAAAGGATTTAATGAATAGAAGTTTAAAGGCACAAATGAAATATGCAAATAAGATAGGGGCAGATTATGTAATTATTATTGGAGATAATGAATTAGATAAAGGCATAGTTAAAATTAAAAATATGGCAAATGGAGAAGAAAAGGAAACATCTATTGAAGAAATTAAACTTAATTTATAATTGAGGAGGGTAAAAAATGGCAGAAGCGTTAAACGGTTTAAAAAGAACCTGCATGTGTGGGGAAGTATTTGAAGACAAAGTAGGTAGCAAAGTAACAGTAATGGGATGGGTTCAAAGAAGAAGAGATTTAGGTGGACTAATATTTGTTGATTTAAGAGATAGAACAGGAATTGTTCAAGTTGTTTTTGGAGATGAGATAAACAAAGAAGCCTTTGAAAAGGCACATTCTATAAGAAGTGAGTATGTGCTTGCAGTTACAGGAGAAGTTGTTTTAAGAGAGTCACCAAATCCTAATATGCCAACTGGTAAAGTAGAAATAAAGGCAGATGCATTAAAAATCCTTTCTGAATCAGAAACACCACCAATATATATAAAGGAAAACTTAGATGCATCAGAGGCTATAAGGTTAAAATATAGATATTTAGATTTAAGAAGACCTGACCTTCAAAGAAATTTAATGATAAGACATAAGGCTGCAAAGGTTGTTCGTGATTTCTTTGATGAAAATGGATTTTTAGAGATAGAAACACCATATTTAACAAAAAGTACTCCAGAGGGTGCAAGAGATTACTTGGTTCCAAGTAGAAATTTCCCAGGAAAATTCTATGCACTTCCTCAATCACCACAAATATTTAAACAACTTCTTATGATATCAGGTTATGATAGATACTTCCAAATAGTAAGATGTTTTAGAGATGAAGACTTAAGAGCGAATAGACAGCCAGAGTTTACTCAAATAGATATTGAAATGTCCTTTGTTGATGTAGACGATGTTATCTCTATGAATGAAAAGTTTATTCAAAGGCTTTTTAAGGAAGTTAAGGGAATAGATGTAGAAATACCATTTATAAGGATGCCATACAAAGAGGCTATGGAAAGATATGGTTCTGATAAACCAGATATTAGATTTGGTATGGAATTAAAGGATTTAACTGATATTGTTAAGGATTCTGATTTTAAGGTATTTAAAGATACTGTTGCAGCAGGAGGACACGTTAGAGCAATTAATGCAGAAGGCTGTGCTGATTTTGGTAGAAAAGAGATAGACAGATTAACAGAGTTTGTGAAGACCTATGGAGCAAAGGGACTTGCGTGGATAGCTCTTAAGGATGGAGAAATAAAGTCACAAATAGCGAAGTTCCTAAAGGAAGAAGAAATAAATGCAATAATTGAAAAGACACAGGCAAAGGATGGAGACCTAATACTAATTGTTGCTGATAAACCAAAGGTAGTATTTGCATCATTAGGTGCACTAAGACTTGAACTTGCAAGAAAGCTTGGACTTATAGGACCAGATAATAAAGAATACAAGTTCCTATGGGTTACAGAATTCCCATTACTTGAATATGATGAGGAAGAGGGAAGATATGTTGCTGTACACCATCCATTTACATCACCTATGGATGAAGATATTGAACTTTTGGAAAAGGATCCAGGAAGTGTAAGAGCAAAGGCATATGATATTGTATTAAACGGTGAGGAGATTGGTGGAGGAAGCATTAGAATTCACGATACAAAGCTTCAAGAGAGAATGTTTAATGCATTAGGATTTACAATGGAGGATGCGTGGGATAGATTTGGGTTCCTACTTGAAGCATTTAAATTTGGTCCTCCTCCACATGGTGGAATTGCATATGGATTTGATAGATTAATAATGTTCCTTGCTGGTACTGAGAATATAAAGGATGTTATAGCATTCCCTAAGAATCAAAATGCTGCATGTCCACTATCTAATGCACCAAATGTTGTTGATAAGAAGCAATTAGATGAATTAGGCATACAAATAATAGAAAACGAAAGATAAAAATGCAACATAACCTAAAAGTGTGGATTGAAGAACAAAAAATAAAATGATATATTAAATATACCGACGAGGGAGTAATGAAGTTTACAAATAAGAATTTCTATTGTATAATACAATTAACCTAATTGAATACAGCCTGCCGTATTCGTTAAGATGGATTAAGTATTGAGCCAACATCAATACAAAGGGAGTCCGGTCTCCTGAAGTGGATTGCAGGCCTACACAATTGTAGTAGGAAGCGTGAATCTTTAGGGAGGACACCCACCTGCTGAGAGCAGGTTCAATCTATCCATCAACCGATACGGTGGGTTTTTTCTTACGTCTAAGGAGGTAAAATATGTTAGAACCATTTTCAAGAACTGAACTTTTAATTGGTCGTGAAGCATTAGAAAAACTAAAAAAAAGTAAGGTTGCAGTTTTTGGAGTAGGAGGGGTAGGTTCCTTTGCAGTAGAAGCTCTTGCAAGAAGTGGAGTTGGAACATTAGTTTTAGTTGATAAGGATGATATATGTATAACAAATATAAATAGACAAATTCATGCTACTACAAAAACTGTAGGAAAACCTAAGGTTGAGGTTATGGCAGAAAGGATAAAGGATATAAATCCATTGTGTGATGTAGTTACATATAAAATGTTTTATAATAAAGATACAGCAAAAGAGTTATTAAGCGATGACTATGATTATGTAATAGATGCTATAGATACAGTTTCTTCAAAAATCGATTTAATTGTTAGGTGTAAAGAAAATAACATTCCAATTATAAGTAGTATGGGTGCAGGAAATAAGTTAGACCCAACTAAATTTGAAGTTTCAGATATATATAAAACATCAGTTTGTCCTCTTGCTAAAGTAATGCGAAGTGAACTTAAAAAAAGAGGGGTAAAGGATTTAAAGGTTGTTTATTCAAAGGAAACTCCTATAAGAAGGGATGATATTCAACAAACAAATGAAAATCCAAGAAAACAAGTCCCTGCAAGCATTTCTTTTGTTCCATCTGTTGTTGGTCTTATTATTGCAGGTGAAGTCATAAAAGATATAATAAAGAGGGGGTAAAAAAATGAGTTGTACAAAGGAAGATTTAATAAAAAGGTTAAGAAGAATTGAAGGACAAGTAAAAGGGATTGAAAAGATGATAGAAAACAACGCTGACTGTAGAGATATTTTAGTACAGGTTGCAGCAGTTAGAGCAGCTATAAGCAAAGTAGGTGCTCTTATTTTAGAAAACTATTCAAAATCTTGTATTTTAAAGGCTTCTGATGATTTAGTTTCAGAACAGGAAATAGAGGATTTAATAGAAACAATTGTTAAATTTATTAAATAGATTACATATTAGGGTAAATAGTATATTTTAAATATATTTATACTTGTAAAAAATATCTGATAATTCTATAATTTATTATAGAAGATATTTTAAAGGAGAGGGTATAATGAGTTTAGAACAGGTTAAAAAGGTAGACCCTGAAATATACGAGGCAATTTTAAAAGAAATGGAAAGACAACAAAATAAAATTGAACTTATTGCTTCAGAAAATTTTACAAGTAAGGCTGTTATGGAGGCACAAGGTTCACAGCTTACAAATAAATATGCAGAAGGTTATCCAGGAAAGAGATACTATGGTGGTTGTGAATATGTTGATGTGGTTGAAGATTTAGCAAGAGAAAGATTAAAGAAGTTATTTGGTGCAGAGCATGCAAATGTTCAGCCACACTCGGGTTCTCAAGCAAATATGGCCGTATACTCATCTGTTCTTGAAATAGGAGATAAGGTTTTAGGGATGAATTTGGCACATGGTGGACACTTAACCCACGGAAGCCCAGTAAACTTTTCAGGTAAATTATTTAATTTCATATCCTATGGAGTAAATGAAGATGGTTACATAGATTATGAAGAACTAAGAAATATAGCACATAAAGAAAAGCCAAAGATGATTGTAGCAGGTGCAAGTGCATATCCAAGAATAATTGAATTTAAAAGGATAAGAGAAATATGCGACGAAATTGGTGCATATATGATGGTGGATATGGCACATATTGCTGGCCTTGTTGCAGCAGGACTTCATCCAAACCCAGTTGAATATGCTGATTTTGTAACAACAACAACCCACAAAACTTTGAGAGGCCCAAGAGGTGGTGCAATACTTTGTAAAGAAGAGTATGCAAAGATAATAGATAAAACAATATTTCCAGGAATACAAGGAGGACCACTTGAGCATGTAATTGCAGCAAAGGCTGTATGTTTTAAAGAAGCAATGAGTTATGAATTTAAAGAGTATCAAAAGAAGGTTGTAGAAAATGCAAAACATCTTGCTACAGCTCTATTAGATAGAGGATTTAATTTAGTTTCAGGTGGTACAGATAATCATCTTATGCTTGTGGATTTAAGAAATAAGAACATTACTGGTAAAGAGGCAGAGCATCTTCTTGATGAAGTAGGGATTACAGTAAACAAAAATACTATACCATTTGATCCACAAGGACCTATGGTTACAAGTGGTATAAGAATTGGAACACCTGCAGTAACAACAAGGGGCTTTGGTAAAGAAGAAATGATTGCAATAGCAGATATAATTGCTTGGGTAATTGATAATAGGGATAAGAATTTTAGTTATGCTAAAGAAAGAGTAAATGAATTGTGTAAGAAATATCCACTATATAAATAGTCACTAAAAAAGTACATTCGTATAAAAAGTGTTGCTTGATGAATTTAATCTGCAACACTTTTTTATAATTTTTTAACCAGTTCAAATTTATGTTTATGTTATAATTATATTAAAAATGCCAATGGAGGTTAGATATGATGACGATAAGAAACAACATAAAAAAAGTAGTTATATTTTTAATCTTTTTATTTACTATTTCAGGGTATAATAGGGTATTTGCATCAACAGATATAAATAAAGAGTTAAATGTAAAGATAACTAAATACCAAACTAAAGATTTATTTTCTACTTCTCTAGAAATATCTAAAAAAAATTATAAAAAAGCTCAAAATATAATTTTGATAACTGATGAAAATTATATGGATTTAATTTGTGCATTACCACTTTCAAAGAAAATTAATGCACCTATACTGATTTTTAACAATAAAAATTTAAAACCTGAATTAATTAATGAAATAAAAAGATTAGGAACGAAAAAGATTTTTTTAATTGGTGGACAAGCTAAAAGTATACAACAAAATTTAAATGGTTTAAAGATTAATATTATACAACTAAGTGGAAAAGATAGATATGAAACTTCATACAATATAGCAAAACACATAAATTTTAAAGAAGCGATATTAGTTAATGGAAAGAATTATATAGATGCAATGTCTATAGCACCAGTAGCAGCTCAAAGACAGATACCTATAATTTTAGTTGAAAAAGATTCAATACCAAAACAATATAAAAATTTGTTAAAAACTTTAAAGAAAAGTAATATATATATTGTGGGTGATAAAGATAGTATTTCAAATAAAATAGATGAGAATTTTAATAAAGCTATTCATATATTTGGAAAAGATAGATATGAAACTAATGCTAAAATATTAAGGTATTTTGGTAAATACATTGATAGTAGTAGAATATTTATATATAATCCAGAAATTGAAGGCTATAATTTTCAACAATTGTTAATTCCAAGTATTTATGCAACCCAATATAATTCATATATTATTTTTAATAACAATAGTACATTAGGATTAAGTGCTAAGTGTATAAAGGAACTTACTAAAGGTAATATTGAATTGATATATTTTGATAATAACAATATATCAGAAGATATATTAAAAACCTATAATTTTTATTTATCAAATAAGATTAGCAATAAAGTAAGTAGTGAGTTAGAAAAAGATAAAAACAATACTTTAGAAAAGCTTATTTTAAAGGAAGATTTAAAAATAGTAAATAGAGATGAAATATTGAATCAAAAAATTTATTATACAAATAAGGCGTTAGTTTTAATGTACCATCATATTGACGAAGAAAATTATAGTTCTATTACAATTAAACCAGAAAGGTTTGAAGCAGACTTAAAAATGCTAAAAGAAAAAGGATTTAATATTATCAGTTTAAGATATTTATTATTAGCAATTGATGGACAAGCTAAGCTTCCACCAAATGCAGTAGTTATAACCTTTGATGATGGTTTA
>JAOAAJ010000095.1 GCA_026418935.1 Caloramator sp.
TCATTAAAGGTTACTGTATATAAAAATGGAAGTAAGTATAAAATAACTATTACTACAAACAAAGAACAAACAATTACAATGAGAGTTTTAGATAGTGAAGGAAATTTAAAATATATTGATCAAATAGATAAATTAAATGGAACTAAAGAGATTAATACACTAATTGAAACATCTAATAACAAATTATATATAAAAGGTACATTAACAGAAACATTAGAATTAAGTTTTTAGGGAGTTTTAAACTCCCTTTTTTATTTTCGAAAAATGTCGAAAAATAAATGTGGTAATGTCATTTACAAAAAAATTTTGTTAATTTATAATATTTCCTATAAAACAATTATATGGAGGTTAAAGCTATGAATAGAAAAGCTGCTAAGGTTATCTGTTCAGCAGTCATTGTATTAACAACAATAATGGGAAATCCGAATGTCAAAGCAAATTCGACAAATTACAAACTAACAATTCAAGATGTAGTTAGATTAAGTGGAAAGGACAGATTCCAAACAGCTGTTCAGGTTTCACAAAGAGGCTGGAAAAGTGGTTCAGAGGTTGTAATTTTGTCTCGAGGTGATGACTTTCCTGATGCTCTATGTGCGTCAACTCTTTCAAAAAAATTTGATGCACCTATTTTACTTACAAGAAAAGACGACATTGACGAATATACAATTTCTGAAATAAAAAGATTAAAGGCTAAAAAAGTGTTTATTATAGGAAAAGAGAACGCTATTAGTAAAAATGTTGAAAAAAGCTTAAAATTATTAGGACTTGATATTGTAAGACTTGGAGGGGATAATAGATATTCTACTTCTGTAGAAATTGCCAAGACTGTAGGAGTAAAAAACGAAATAGCCCTTGCAACTGGTGACAACTATGCAGATGCACTTTCTTTTGCAAGTATAGCAGCCAATAAAAATATACCTATACTTCTTGTTAATAAAGATTCTATATCAAAGGAAGTAAAGGAATTCATAAATCAAACAAACCCTAAGAAAATTTATGTAATTGGTGGAGAAACTGTTATATCCCAAAATGCATTAGTTGGATTAAGTAATGTTGAAAGAATAGCTGGAGAGGATAGATATAAGACAAATGCTGAAATAATGAAGTATTTTTCATCAGACATAGATAAGAGGACAGTATTTACGGCTATTGGTGGTCCAGGTGAAAAGGATTTTGCGGATGCACTTTCTGCTTCTGCTTATGCAGGTAAGTTATCTTCTTACGTAGTATTAAACAAGAAGAATGAAACCATAGAATTTGAAAAGAGTATAAAGGATAATATAAAGCCTTCAACTATTATATATGCAGTTGGTGGACAAGATGTTTTACCTGACAAATCAATAGAAAATTTAAAGATCTCTGCAATTGAAGATAGTCAAGAAAAGGATTTAATAGGGGATATTAATATTAGAAAATCCTTAAATAACAATATCTTAGTTAGACATAACGATACAAAAGTTACTAATATTGATGTTTCAGGTAATATATATGTTGATGGAAATAGAGTAGAACTTAGGGATTTAAAGGTAGATGGAGATATATATGTTGATCCTGGTAAAGATGGTATAACACACATAGTAAATGTAGAAGCAAAGAGTATAAAAATACTATCTGGAGCAAAAGAAAGTATACATATTGTAAACGTTAAGGCAAATTCTGTAGAGGTTGAAGCAAAGGAAAGCGTAAGATTAGTTTCAGAAGGTAATACAAATATTGAAAAAACAACAGTTAAAACTTCTGCTATTGTTGAAGCAAAGGAAGGTAATCTTGGTCAGGTAGAAATACAAAAGTCTACAGCTGAAAATAAGCAGGTAGAACTTAGGGGAAAGATAGATACAGTAGTGGTTAAAGAAGAAGTTGTGTTAAAATCAAGTGCAGAAGTTAATAATTTAAAGATTCAAAAAGAGGATGCTAATATTAAAATAGATGGAAGCTTTAAAAATATACAAGTTGAAAACAAGGCTAAATTAGAAATAGATAAAAATGCAAAAATTGAAAATGTTGTATTAAAGGCTGAAGCAGAAATTAATGCAGCAAAGGATGCAAGTATTAAAAATTTAAACATTGATGTAAAGAACGAAAAAGCTCAAATTAAAATTCAGGCTAATGTTGAAAAGGTTAATGTTGAATCAAAGATTGAAAATTTACAAATAAAAGAAGGAAGCATAGTTAAAGAACTTGTTGCAAAGGAAGAAATAAAAATAGACTTAGTGTCAGCAAAGATAGAAACTGTCAAGTCTGATAAGAATATTGAGATTAATTTGGACAAAGATTCAAAAATAGATAAGACGGATACTAAAGGAAATATAGAAGTAAAAGGAGAAGGTTCAAGTAATGTAGATTCGAGCAAGAAACAAGAACAATCAAATACAAGTACAAGTACAAATACGAATACAAATACAAGCACAAGTACATCTATTGGCACTTCAAATTATAGCAATATAGTAGAAAAAATAAAAATAGTTAAGGTATTTAATGAAACTTATGAGTTACCGCTTGGAATAGAAAAAAGAATGATAGTTCTTCCAAGTAAAGTAAAAGTAGAATTATCAGATGGAAAAATAGTTGATGTAAATGTAAAAGAGTGGAAAACGAATTACTCTGAAGAAATAATAAAGGAAAACATAAAATTTATTGGAGATTTAGATTTAAGTAATATTAATAATTTAGAGGTTTCAAGTATAAAGGCAGAAATAAATATAGTTATAAAAAATGAAGAAGAAATGATGGAAAAAGTATATTATAAAGTAGTTAATAAAGATGAAAATATAAATAAAAACAATCTACTATTTGATAATACATTTAGTAAATTTAATGAAAATGTTAAATTTAATGATGGAGATAAGGTTATAATTGTTTTTGTTAATAACAATAATAAAATAATAGCAGTATATGATTTTATTTATGAAGAACAATTACCACCAGTTAATGCAGCACTTGTTATCAATAGTAAAAATAAGGTTATTTTATATAAACCTGAAGAAACAAAGTTATTATACAAAGTTATAAATGAGAAAGATAATATAAATATAAAGAGTGATATGGATTTAGCTGGATGGAAGGAAGTAGTTGGTAGTGTTTGCATTTTAGAGGATCTAAAATGGGGAGATAAGGTAGCTTTTGTAGAAACAGATGAAAATGGAAAAGTAATTAGAGGTGATATTAAAAAAGTAAGATTAGAAGGAATATGGGTTGAAGAAATAAGTAAGTCAGAGGAAGGATATGTAGCAATACTAAATAATATTCCTCCATTACCAGAAGGTTATAGTTACAAGTACATTTTGACTGATAAACTTGGAAGAGTAGAAGATGGTAAATGGTTAATTGATGAATTTGAACAAAAGAAGTACCCACAAAACGCTGTAGATGTATCAAGTAATAATGTTACTGTTACCTTTACAGATCCAAAAACATTTGTACTAATGATTGTTGATAAGGATGGTAATGTATGTGAAACACATGAAACTTATTTGGGATATATAGATGTAGCAACTGACAAAAATTCAGGAATGTTTAGAATAGAAGGATCACTTTATTTACCAGAAGGATATAGCTATGGATATTATTTAATTAACGAAGAAGAACAATGGCAGGAGGAAGGAAAAGATTTTAATGGAGTTTTAGTAGATGAAACACATATCGGTAAAGCTATATCTGGAAAATGTAATGATGAAGTAGTTATATGCATAGTTAAGGATGGAAAAGTAGTAAGAAATATAAGATCATATAAAATAAATGATTTTAATAATGTAAATGGATTTTTAGGTGTAATTCCAGACGGAAGAGGAGAAATAGTGGCTGAAGGAGGGAATATAGTATATAAATTTATAAATGATGAAATAAAAGATGTAAAGGAATTAAAGGGAACAAAGATAGATAATTCTTGGCATAGTGTAGTAAACAGAGTTGAATTAAATAATTTAAAAATAGGAGATGCAGTTTTAATAGCAAGGATAGATAATGAAGGATATATAGTAGCAGCAACAATAGATTATGTAGACTATTATTTAGATGATAATACAATAGAAAAAACAGAAAATGGATATAAGATAAAAGCAACAATGGATGTAAAGGAAGGATATAAAGGACTTTATTTATTAAGTGATAATTTAGAAGATGAAGAAGGTATAGATAGACTAATTGATAAAGCTAAAGAAATAGGAGAAAACAAAGAGATAAGATTTGACAGTACTAAAAAGGCTATATTGTATTTAGTAAATGAAAAAGGAGAAATAAAAGACATATATCAACGTATATTAACCAAGGTAGATGTAGTAACAAATCCAAGTGAAGGTGTATTTAAAATAAAAGAAGCATTAGATTTGCCAGAGGGATATAGCTATGGATATTATGAAGCTGGACCTTGGAGAGAAATGTTACAAGATTTAAATGGTAAAATAATAGAAAAAGAACAAATAGGAACAGAAATAAATGTAGACAATAAAAATGAAGATGATATTGTAATATGTATTGTTAATAGTGAGGGTAAGGTAATAAAAAATATTGGGCAATATAAGGTTCAAGATTTCTTTAATTTAAATGTAGATGTGTATGTTGACAATGAAGGAAATACTATAATAAGTGAACAAGAAGAACGAAAGATTTACTACAAGATTTTGGATGATAGTATAAATGATATAAATTTAAGAGAAGTAGAACTTGATAGTTCATGGAAGGAATTAAATGGAAAAGAAGAAATTAAAAATCTTATTTGGGGTAAAAAAATAGCAGTAGTAGCTGTAGGCAAATCAGGAAAAATTGTTGCTGGAAGATTAGGAATAGTAAATATGGGAGGAGTATGGGCAGGAGAAGTAATTAAAGTTGAAGGAAAATATAAAGCAAATATTAATGGTGCTCATAGAGAACTTCCAGAAGGATATAGCTATAAGTACTTAAAAATTGATAGAATAGAAAATGGCAATATATTCTTGGGAGAAGAATATATAGGTAATCTATGTCCACAGGAAGCTCAAGATTTTAATTGGCAACAAATAGAATTCGATAGACCACAAACATTGCTCGTAATGGTAGTAAATGAGGAAGGTATGGTTGTTGATGTACAACAAACATTTCTAAATTATGTAAATTTAATTATTGATGATCAAAAAGGTACATTTGTAATAGAAGAAGCGTTAGACTTACCAGAAGGATATAGTTATGGTTATAATGTATTAGATACTGATAGTTTTTGGATAGGAGATAGTGAAGAGTTTAATGGTAATTATGTAGAAATTGGACAACCAGTTTTGGTAGAAGGTAATAAAAAAGTACAAATATCAATTGTAAAAGATAATAAAATTGTAAGATTTCTTACAGGTATTTATTCTAACTAAATTTAGAAGTTTAATAAAAGTTTACAGTAATAATTTTTATGTAAAGTAAATAATACTAAACTTAGATTTTATTTTTAGACAAGCATGTGTTATGCTTGTCCTTTTTTATACTATGTTTGATGTAATATATGGATAAAATTAAATATATTAAAAAACTATACATAATAATAAAATTTCTTCTATAAAGTCAATAGTTTGTGTTATAATTACATACAGGGAGGTGTGGATTTTGACGAAATTAAAGTTAAAACAAAGAATAGTTTCACTTATACTACTAATATTTGTTGTTTTTCAAATTAATGTTTTTGCTGCAGGACAACTTGATGAAGTAAAGGATATTATTAAGTACTATTATGTGGAAAATGTGGATGAATCAAAATTAAATGCAAATACTGCTATTGATTTGATTAAAAGCATAGGTGACCCCTATAGTGCATATTTTACAAGTAATGATTTTGAAAATTTTATAGGTTCCATAAACCAAAGCTATGTTGGTATTGGGGTAACTGTAGAAAAGTGTGAAGAAGGTATATTGATTACAGGAGTATTTGATAATTCATCTGCAAAGCAGGTTGGAATATTACCAGGAGATATAATTTTTGAGGTTAATGGAGTATCTATTTCAAGTAAGTCACTTGAGGAGGCAATAACTCTAATACGTGGAGAAGAAGGAACCTATGTTGATTTAAAAATAAAAAGGGCAAGTGAAGTTTTTAATTTCCATCTAAAAAGAACTAAAATAGAGATAGCAACTGCAAAGGGAGAGTTAATTGATGGACATGTTGGGTATATTAGTTTAACTTCCTTTGGAGAGAATACTAACTCTGAATTTGTAAGTGCATATAATTCTTTAAAAGCAAGAGGAGCAGATATTTTTGTATTAGATATTAGAAATAATGGTGGAGGTTTTTTATATACGGCAGTTGAAATTCTATCTAATTTTATAGGAGACAATACTTGTGTAATATTAAAGGATAAGTATGGAACTCAAACAAAATTAAAAAGTGATGTAATACCAAATAAATTAATAAATGATAGATTTATACTATTAACAAATGAAAATTCAGCAAGTGCATCAGAAATTTTAGCAGCAGCCTTAAAGGATTATAACAAAGCATTAATTATAGGTAAAAGGACTTATGGGAAAGGAACAGCACAAAGTTTTTTTGAGTTGTCAAATGGTGATGTAATAAAACTTACGACGCAAAAATTTTATTCACCATATGGAAATGAAATAAATAAAGTAGGTGTTTTACCTCATATTAATGTTGATGAGGATATTGAAAAAGTGGCACTGCAACTTACTGCAAAGGAACCTACTACAGATAAAACAAACTATGTTAAATTAGTGATTAACGGTAAAAACTATTATGTAAACTTAAAGGATGAGGTATATTTTAACAAATTAATTGACAAAATTAATAATGCTGATATATATATAGGTGTAAAAAATGAATGGATTAAGAAGGATTTAAACTATTATAAACAAAAGGAAAATGCATTTGTTGAACTAAAAAATGATATAAACAATCAATTAATAGAGATGCAAAAGAAAGAAATAGAGCAAAAGAAAAAGGAAGAACAAAAGAATCTAAATACCAATAGTAGTAATCAACCTAATAATATTGTTCCTAAAAAATATGGTTATGTTGCAATATCTGCATTAAATTCTAGACAATTACCAACGACAAAGGGTAAAATAATGTTTGTACTAAAAAGAAATACAAAGTTTGAGATACTTGGAAGTTCTAATGGTTGGTATAAAATTAAATATAATAATAAAATAGCTTATGTTTATGGGAAGTATGTAAAAACAGTAAAGTAAAATAATTAAGTTCCATCTTTATATTTGAAGATGGAACTTAATTATTATGGATGGATTAAATTAATATATTTAGCCTTTAATTCAAATTGAACCTTATTGGCAAGAAAAGTTTCTCCATCTAAATTTACAGCAAATAAATCTTCAGATTCAATTTTTACCATTTTACCCTTATAAAAACTGACTTCATTAAAACTTTTATGATTTCCCTTTATATATTTATTTAAAAGGAAAGGTATTTTAAGTTTATTCATTTTCCTAATATGACAAATATCAAATTTGCCATCAAATATATCAGAATCAGGTGTTGGCATTATTCCACCACCATAGTATTTTCCATTAGATATTGTAGTTAGAAGAGTATCTGATTTAATATTAATGTCATCAATTTGAATATGTAATGGATTACTTCTATATTGTATTAATGTATGTCCAAGATGATATAGATAGCTTGTCTTCCCACTAAATATTTTTTTGCCTCTTTGAACTTTGTGTGCTATTTCAGCATCTATACCAACGCTTGCTATATTTATAAAATATTTATTGCAACATTTCCCAATATCACACTTTTTGTAATCTGATTTGATTAATAGTTCAATAATTTTATTAATTTCCATTGTTTTATATATTATTTTTGCAAAGTCGTTTCCTGTACCACAGGGTAGTACCCCAAGGGCAACATCACTATCTATAATTCCATTTAATACTTCATTTAAAGTACCATC
>JAOAAJ010000103.1 GCA_026418935.1 Caloramator sp.
ATGTCGTTTTGGGAGGCAAATTTTAATGTTAAAAAGTCGTTTTGAATATTGCTCTTACCAACATATATATCGTATCCATCGGAGGATATAAAGTGCAGTGGTTGTGACTTTGGTGTTTTATTGGTTATTTTCTTTTTTATGAATCCATTTAAAATGAGTTCATTTCTTATTTCTTCTATAGTTTCAGAATCAGTTGCGTTTTCAAGATTAATTAAGACTGTTTCTAAATATTCTCTTTCCTTAATTGAATCTTCTAAGTTTTTGCTTAGCATTTCATAAGTATTTTTGTTTTTGTTATATTTTTTGTAATATTGCTGTGATACTTCAATAGGACTCATTTCTTTTATATAGGGCACTTCAACTAAACTTAGATTTTCGTCATAGTAGTTTTGAAGCAAAAGCATATCACTATTAATGTCAATAGAGTATTGATTTGCTAATATCAGTTCAGCATAAAGTTTATATTTTTCATATCCATTACATTCTTCTATTTTATTAACATAGGATTCAATCTTTTTATTAGTTTTTTCAAACAATGATTGAACCAATTTATATAAATCCTTATATTTTTGCTTCATTGTTATTTCAGAACTTCTATTAAAATAGAAGGCATCTATCATCTCACTTGGTGCTTTATATAGCGTTTTATCAGATTCATTTTCTATTTTAAACACATAAAAGTCTTTAGAACCCTTTTGGTTTATAAAGATATTACAATCTAATGAGTTAGATTTTAGCTTTGCAACATAGTAGAAGAATTTATTTGCAATAATATCAAGTTCATCAGATGAAAGAGTCTCAATTACATAATCTCCTTTATCTAAACAGACAATTTGAGTAAAGATATTACTTATACCATAGAAATTATCAATTAATGTCTTTGATAATTTTTTAGACTTATTTTCTTCAAGTATGTTTAAGAATTCCTCCTTTGTAATTTCAAGTGGATTTATTTTTACTTTAGTAGGTGGAAGTTCATATGTGAGTTTAGGCAAAATTTGTCTTGCTGAACTTATTGTAAAATCAATATGTTTTAAAGAATCTACAATTATGTTTTCTGAATTTGTTAGTATTATGTTGCTGTGTTTGCCCATAATCTCTGAAATCAAATAATATGTATTGGGGTATCCAAGTTCATCCTTTACTTCTATTGTAATTTTTAAAATTCTATCTAAAGATATTTGCTCAATGTTTAATATTCTTCCGTTTTGTATATACTTTCTTAATACCATACAAAATGAAGGTGGTTTAATAGGATTTTCAATATTTTGTTCTGTGAAATTAAATCTTGAAGAAGTTGGATTTGTAGAGATTAAAAGTTTTTTTGAACTTTTTTCCTTTCTTAAAATCAATACTATGTCTTCAGTATTTGGTTGATATATTTTATCTATTTTACCATTTATAAATTCTTTTAGTTCGTTGATTACACTATAGGTAACTAATCCGTCAAATGGCATATTTAAAACCTCCAGTAGACTTTTTTAAATAAGTATAACATAATATATTATAAAATGTAATAGTTATAACGGGGGAGATAATATGAATTTTGTTAAAATGCATGGACTTGGAAATGATTTTATCATATTTGAAGAAAAGGAATTAAGAAACTATAACTGGAATGAAATTTCTAAAAAAGTATGTGATAGGCATATAGGGATAGGGGCAGATGGCATACTAATAGTTGAAGAATCAAAATGTGCAGACGTAAAGATGACTATAATTAATTCTGATGGAAGTTTAGCTGAAATGTGTGGAAATGGGCTAAGGTGTTTTAGCAAATATGTATATGAAAGAGGAATAGTTAAAAAACAAAAATTCAACGTAGAAACAGGAGCAGGTGTTCTTGAGGTATTATTAACACTTGATGGTGATAATGTAAAGGCTGTAAAGGTTAATATGGGTAGGCCAATTATTGAAGAGGATAAGAAGCTTTATAGTCTAAAGGTTATAGATAAGGAGTTTGAGGCAACTACAATGACTATGGGGGTTCCACATACTATTATTTATGTTGATGAAATCTATGATGAGGATGTACTAAAATATGGACCAGTAATAGAAAAGATGGATATTTTTAAAAAGGGAACAAATGTGAATTTTGTAAAGGTAGTAGATAAAGATAATATTAAGATTAGAACTTGGGAGAGGGGAGCAGGATATACATTTGCCTGTGGTACAGGGACATGTGCAGGTGTTGTTGCAACCTTTATAAATGGGTTAACAAATAATAAGGTAAATGCTGATTTAAAATTAGGTAGATTAAAAATAACATACGATGACTTTGTATTTATGGAGGGACCTGCTGAATTTATATGTGAAGGAAGGCTACTTCTGTGACATAAATTTATATTTTGAATATTATAGTAGTAAAGTAATTTTAGGAGAGAGCCTATTTTGAAGTTGTCTAACAGATTAAACAGGGTTCCAAAGTATATTTTCTCAAGACTTGATGAATTAAAATCAAATTATAATGCAAAGGGAATAAAGGTTATTGATTTAAGTATAGGTGATCCTGATATTGAAACACCTGAATTTATTGTAGACTATTTAACTGAAGCTTTAAAGTATCCAAACTATCACAAATATCCACCCTATGATGGCATAGAAGAACTTAAAATGTCTATTGCAAATTACTACAAAAGAAGATTTAATGTAGATTTAGATTATAAAGATGAAGTTGCTGTGCTCATAGGTTCTAAAGAGGGAATTGCACATATGTTTCTTGCACTTACAGACATAGATGATTATGTAATAATACCAGACCCTGCTTATCCCGTTTACAGAGCAGTTTCCTATATAGCAGGATGTAATGTATATACAATGCCTTTAATCTATGAAGATAGGTACTTGCCACGATTAGAAAACATATATGATGAAGTAAAAAGAAAGGCAAAACTTCTTGTTACCAATTATCCAAATAATCCAACAGGCGCAGTTTCTAATGCTGAGTTCTTTTCTAAGCTTATTAGGTTTGGAAAAGAAAATGATATATTGATAGCAAATGATGCAGCCTATGTTGAGATATTATCAAATGGACAAAAACCCATAAGTATTCTGCAAGTTGAAGGAGCAAAGGATATAGCTATTGAATTTGGAAGCCTTTCAAAAATGTTTAGTATGACAGGTTGGAGAATTGGTTTTGTAGTTGGTAGCAAAGAGGCAGTAAGTAAAATAGTTTCTGTTAAATCTAATTTTGATTCTGGACAATTTATTCCAATACAAAGAGCAGCTGCTTTTGCACTTGATTTTTCTGATGTATATGTTGATTTTGTCAATGACATATATAATGAAAGAAGAAAAATTGTGATAGAAGCCCTTAAATCAAAAAATTTAACTATATTTGATTCAGAAGGAACCTTCTATGTTTGGTTTAAGGTACCAGAAAACTATAAATCAGAGGAATTTTGTACAATGCTTTTGGAGAAGGCACATGTTTTAATTACACCAGGAAATGCATTTGGAGATAGAGGAGAAGGGTTTGCAAGAATATCATTAACCTGTAATAGCTTAGAATTAAAGGAAGCTATGGAAAATATTAAGGCTGTTGAATTTTAATAAATCTCCTCCACAAATATGGAGGAGATTTATTAAAATAATCTTGAAAAATTATGTATACATTAGATATAATAAGAAAGAATGAAAAAAACAAAGATTAAAGGTTAGAAGGTGAAATTGTGGTAAAGAGTATGACAGGATACGGAAGAGGGTATTCTGAAATGAACAACAGAGCGTTTACTGTAGAATTAAAATCAGTAAACAATAGATATTTAGATATAAACATAAGATATCCTAAACATCTAATGTCCCTTGAAGATAAAATTAGAAAATATATATCTTCTTATATATCAAGAGGGAAAATAGATGTCTACATATCACAGGATAAATTCAGTAAAGATGATATAGAAGTAAAGCTTGATGAAAATATTGCAAAGGCCTATTGTGATGCCTTTAAAATTATGAGTGAAAAGTTAGAGTTAGAAAATGATATAACTGTTTCAAGGTTATCAAAATTTCAAGATGTTTTAAGTATTGAAAAGAAGGAAGAGGTTACTGAAGAAATTTGGGAAGTTTTAAGGAATGCATTAGAAAATGCTTTAAATATGTTTATTGACATGAGACAAAAAGAAGGTATAAAATTAAGCGAGGATTTAATAGCAAGATGTGATAAAATAACAGAGTTTGTTGGTAAAATTGAAGAAAGATCAGATTTAGTGGTTGAAGAGTATAGAGAAAAAATATACCAAAGGGTAACTGAATTTTTGAAGAATGTTGAGGTTGATGAGGCAAGGCTATTAAATGAGGTTGCCTTTTTTGCAGACAAGTGTAATATAACAGAGGAAATAGTTAGATTAAGAAGCCATGTTAAACAATTTAAAGAAAGTTTAAATTTAGATGAACCTATAGGCAAGAAACTTGATTTTATAGTTCAAGAGATGAATAGAGAAACAAATACAATAGGTTCAAAATCAAATGACTTAACCATTACAAATATTGTAGTTCAAATTAAAAGTGAAATAGAAAAAATAAGAGAACAAATACAAAATATTGAATAGGAGGAACAATAATGGCGATTAAATTAATAAACATTGGTTTTGGTAATATTGTATCAGCAAATAGAATTATTGCAATTGTAAGCCCAGAGTCAGCACCTATTAAAAGAATAATTCAAGAGGCAAGAGATAGAGGAATGTTAATTGATGCTACATATGGAAGAAGAACAAGAGCAGTTATAATTACAGATAGTGACCATGTAATATTATCTGCAGTACAACCAGAAACTGTTGCACATAGATTATCAACAAAAGAAGAAGTAGACGTAATAGAAGAATCAGAAGAATAAAGGAAGGGTAATGCTATGAAAAATAAAGGACTTTTAATTGTAATTTCTGGACCATCAGGTGCAGGTAAAGGCACAATCTGTAGGGCACTTTTAGAAAAGCATCCAGAAATAAAATTATCTGTGTCTTGTACTACAAGAAGTCCAAGACAAAATGAAGTAGAAGGAATAAATTATTATTTTATTTCAAAGGATAAATTTAAAGAAATGATTGATAAGGATGAGTTCTTAGAATATGCTGAGGTTTATGATAACTACTATGGAACTCCAAGAAAAAATGTTGAGCGTATATTAAATGAAGGAAATGATATAATATTAGAAATAGATATACAAGGTGCACTTAAGGTTAAGGAAAAATATCCAGAGGGTGTATTTGTTTTTATAATGCCACCTTCAATGGAGGAACTAAAAAACAGAATTAAAAAGAGGGGTTCAGAAACAGAAGAATCACTTTTAAAGCGCTTTAAATCAGCTTTTCAAGAGATTAATTATGTTGCAAATTACAATTATGTTATTGTAAATGATGTAGTAGAAGATGCTGTTAAAAGACTTGAGTCAATAATTGTAGCAGAAAAGTGTAGAGTTGATAGATTAAAGGGAAACTATATATTTTTGCAGGAGGGATTTTTAAATGACTAATAATACTAACATGATTAATCCATCAATTGTTTCACTATTACAAAAGGTTAGTGATAGATATTCACTTGTTGTAGTTACAGCAAGACGTGCAAGACAGTTAATTGATAAAGCAGAACCTCTTGTTAAAGTAAATTCAAACAAGCCTGTTACTATTGCTATAAATGAAATTAATGAAGGAAAAATAAAATACGAGAGCTTAAAATCAGGTATAAAATAATTGAGGTGTTTATATGTCTAAAAATGTTGTACTAGGGGTATCTGGTGGAATTGCCTGCTATAAAGCATTAGATATTGTAAGCAGGCTTAAAAAAAAGGGTATAAATGTATATGTAATTATGACACAATCTGCAACTGAATTTGTTGCACCCCTTAGTTTTCAATCTTTAAGTCAAAATTATGTTGTGGTTGATATGTTTGAAGATCCCAAAACTTGGGAGGTAGAACATATTTCCCTTGCTGAAAAGGCAGATGTTTTTGTAATTGCACCAGCAACTGCAAATGTTATAGGTAAGATAGCAAACGGAATTGCAGATGATATGCTAACAACAACAGTTATGGCCACTAAGGCTCCAGTTTTAATAGCACCAGCAATGAATACTAATATGTATGAAAATAAGATAGTTCAAAGAAACATAGAGTTTTTAAGGTCAATAGGTTACCATTTTGTAGAACCAGAATCAGGTAGACTTGCCTGTGGAGCAGTTGGTAAGGGAAAGCTTGCAGAACCTGAAAAAATAGTCGAATACATTGAAATGCTCCTTTATAAAGAAAAGGATTTAACAGGTAAAAACATTTTAATAACAGCAGGGCCTACAAGAGAGGACATAGACCCTGTTAGGTTTATTACAAATAGATCAACAGGGAAGATGGGCTATGCTATAGCAAGGGCAGCAAGGGATAGAGGAGCAAATGTAACCCTTATTACAGGCCCAACTAATATAAATCCGCCATCATTTATAGATATTGTAAATGTTTATAGTGCTGAGGATATGTATAGGGCTGTTAGTGAAAGATTTGATAGCTGTGATGTTTTAGTTATGTCAGCAGCCGTTGCAGACTATAGGCCTAAAGATAGAAGTGATATAAAGATAAAAAAATCAGATGATGATTTAAAAATAGAGCTTACACGAAATAAAGACATATTATTTGAAATTAAAGATAGAAAAACTCATCAAGTTGTAATTGGGTTTGCAGCAGAAACAAATGATGTTTTGGAAAATGCACAGAAGAAAATTAAAAAGAAGAACTTAGATTTTATTGTAGCAAATGATGTAAGTCAAAAGGATAGTGGATTTGGTACAGATACAAATACTATAAAAATTATAGACAAGTTTGGTAATATTAAGGATTATCCAAATATGTCTAAGGATGATGTAGCACACACTATACTTGATTTGTTAGTTAAATAAGCAGAAAAAAAGAGCACTTCTGCTCTTTTTTTGTATTTTATAAATTTGCCTACAGATTTCTTTAGTAAAATAGAAGGAGCTTTAAGATATGGAGGATAATTTATGATAATAGCATCTATATGTGTCGATAATCCTTCTAAAGAAATAGATAGATTATTTGATTATTTAGTTCCTGATAGTTTGAAGGAGAATATAAAATTAGGTACAAGGGTAGTTGTACCCTTTGGAGCATCAAATAAACTTATTCAGGGTGTTGTTTTAGATACAGATGAAAAAAGTGAAGAAAAAATAAAATATAAAGAGATATATGATATTATTGATGAGGAATTTATATTGCCACAGGATTTAATTAAGCTTGCTTATTTTATGAAGGAAAAATACCTATGTACACTAAGTGAAGCAATTTATTCTATCCTTCCACCTAAAATGGGAATTACAGAGCATTTTGAGGCAAAGATAATTAGTGATGATATTAGTATATGCTCTAAGAAAGAAAAACAATTTTTATCAATGTTAAATAAAGATAATTATGTAAGGATAGATTTAAAAGCTTTTAACATAAAAAGAGCAGATTTAATAAGTCTTAGAAATAGAGGTATAATAGATTTAAAAATAGATACAAAGCAAAACATAAATAAAAAGACAATAGAGTTTATAAGACTCAAAGACTATAAAATGGCTGTAGAATTATTAAATAATAAAAGATTAAAACAACAAAAAAATATTATAGAGTATTTCTTAAATAATAACATAAAGGAAATTCAATTGTCACAGCTTATTGAAATATTAGATTGTTCACGAGTTACAATAAAATCATTGGTAGAAAAGAATATTCTTGAAATATTTGAAAAGGAAGTCTACAGAGAGGTTGCATCAGAATATATAAATTATCCTAAACATATTTTATCTGATGTACAGAGGAAGGCATTTGAGACAATACTAAAAGAATATAAAGAAGGAAGAAGAGTATCGTTGATAAGAGGTGTTACAGGCTGTGGAAAGACGGAAATTTATTTGAATTTAGTTGAACATTTTATTAATTTAAATTATGGTGCAATAGTTTTAGTACCTGAAATATCCTTAACACCTCAAACTGTTGAAAGATTTAAGGGAAGATTTAAGGATAGAGTGGCAATACTTCATAGTAGACTTTCAGATGGAGAAAGATATGATGAATGGAGAAGAATAAGCCGTGGAGAGGCTAAAATTGTGGTTGGTGCAAGGTCTGCAGTATTTGCACCAGTTGAAAATTTAAAGTTAATAATTATAGATGAAGAACACGAATATTCCTATAAATCAGAACAAAACCCAAAATATTTAACACGCGAGGTTGCAGAAAAAAGAGTTAATTTGATTGATGGTCTTTTGGTTTTAGGTTCAGCAACACCTTCAATTGAGAGCTATTATAATGTAAGTAGGGGTCTTTATAATTTAGTTGAAATAGATGAGAGAGTTACTGGTTCAACTTTACCTGATGTAAATGTAGTAGATATGCGTCAGGAATTAATTACAGGAAACAGATCAATATTTAGTAGAGAACTTTATAATTCAATTGAAGAAAATTTAAAAAACAATAAACAGACGATTTTATTTTTAAACAGAAGAGGATATTCAACCTTTGTTTCCTGTAGAGAATGTGGTTATGTATGTAAGTGCTCTAATTGTGATGTATCAATGACATATCATATCTCTACAAATACACTTGAATGCCATTATTGTGGTCAAAGGATGTATGTACCAAAACTTTGCCCAAAATGTAAAAGCAAATATATTAAGCATTTTGGTGTAGGTACAGAAAAAATAGAACAGGAAGTAAAAAGGTTATTTCCACAAGCACGTGTAATTAGAATGGATATGGATACAACAAGAAAAAAGGGAGAACATGAAAGACTATATAGAATGTTTAAAGAGCATAAGGCAGATATATTGATTGGAACACAAATGATTAGTAAGGGTATGGATTTTAAAAATGTAACTTTAGTTGGAGTTGTTGCAGCAGATACAATGCTTAATCTTCCTGACTTTAGAGCAGCAGAAAGGACATTTCAACTTCTTGTTCAAGTAGCAGGAAGAGCAGGTAGAGGTGAGGATAAGGGTAAAGTAGTTATTCAAACCTATGAGCCTGAACATTATAGTATACAACTTGCAACAACACAAAATTATAATGAATTTTATAAAAAGGAGATAGAAATAAGAAGATTTTTAAATAACCCTCCTTTTACCAATTTAACATATATTCTTTTTACATCAGATATAGAAGAGGAGCTTATTAAAATATGTAAAGAAATTGAGCAAGAAATAAGAAGAATATTACCTAACGATGTTACTATACTTGGACCAACTCCTAATTTTATATCAAAAATTAAAAATACATTTAGATGGAATATGATGATTAAGGGAAGCATAGTTGATTATGTAGATATTATTGATAAAATAATATATGATAAGACAAGAGCAACATCAGTTAAATATTCAATTGACTTAAATCCATATAGTTTAATATGAAGGAGTGGTATAAATGGCATTAAGACAAATAAGAAAAGTAGGAGATGACGTTTTAAGAAAGGTAAGTAAACCTGTAGTTAAGTTTGATGATAGACTAAAGATTTTAGTGGAGGATATGATAGATACTATGTATGAAGCAGATGGTGTTGGCCTTGCAGCACCACAGGTTGGTATATTAAAAAGAGTTATAGTTATTGATGTAGGTAATGGGCCTAAGGCATATATTAACCCTGAAATAATATATGAAGAGGGAGAACAAATAGATGATGAAGGCTGTTTAAGCGTACCAAATAGAAGAGGTCAAGTAAGAAGACCTTATAAAGTTAAAGTAAAAGCACAAGATATAAACGGAAATGAGTTTATAGAAGAGGGAGAAGAACTTTTAGCACGTGCATTTTGCCACGAAATTGACCATTTAAATGGTGTGTTGTTTATTGACAAAATAATTGAGCAGGGAGAGTGATTAAATGAAGGTTGTATTCATGGGGACTCCTGATTTTGCGGTTCCTACATTAAAAAAATTAATTGAAGAACATGATGTTATAGCTGTTTTTACTCAACCAGACAAACCAAAGGGAAGAGGGCAGAAGGTACAGTATTCTCCTGTAAAGGAAGTTGCAATTGAACATAATATACCTGTATTTCAACCAAGTAAAATAAAAAAGGAAGTAGAATATATTGATAAACTTAAAGAGTTAAATCCAGATGTATGCGTAGTTGTGGCTTATGGTCAAATACTTCCAAAGGAAGTGCTTGATATTCCAAAGTATGGCTGCATAAATGTTCACGCATCATTATTACCTGAACTTAGGGGTGCAGCACCAATAAACTGGTCAATAATTAATGGAAATAAAGTGACAGGTATTACAACAATGATGATGGATGTTGGGCTTGATACTGGCGATATGCTTTTAAAAAGGGAAGTTGAAATTTTAGATACTGATACTGCAGGTTCTCTTCACGACAAGTTGATGGTTGTAGGGGCTGAGCTTTTAATTGAAACTTTGGAAAAGATAGAAAAGGGTGAAATTAAACCACAAAAACAGGATGATTCTAAGGCTACCTATGCGCCAATGATGGATAAGGAGCTTGGACATATTAATTGGGATAAAAATGCAAGGGAAGTATTCAATTTAATTAGGGGAGTTACTCCTTGGCCAAGTGCATATTTCTATTATGATGATTTAATGATTAAAGTTTGGAGATGTGAACTAATAGAAGGTGGGAAAAATGATGTGGCAGGAAAAATAGTTGATGTGAGCAAGGATGGGGTTAAAGTAACCTGTAGAGAGGGTATAATAGTATTGAAGGAAGTACAGAAACAGGGAAGTAAGAGAATGGATATTGCCACCTTTTTAAATGGAAATAACCTTGAGGTTGGTAAGTTATTAAAATAGGGGTGATTTTATGTTTTATTATGATAGTACATTTGTTATTTTAATACCTGCGATATTGCTATCACTTTATGCTCAAGCAAAAATACAGTCTACTTATTCAAGATATTCAAGACAGTATTCTTTATCAGGTTTAACAGGTGCAGAAGCTGCAAGAAGGATACTTGATTACAACGGATTATATGATGTTGCAATTGAATTAATCCCAGGAAATTTAACAGACCACTATGATCCAAGAGATAGAGTGTTAAGATTGTCACAGAGCGTATATCATAGTACTTCTATTGCAGCAATTGGAGTTGCTGCACATGAAGCAGGTCATGCACTTCAGCATAGCAGGGGTTATGCACCACTTATATTTAGAAACGCATTAGTTCCAGTTGCAAATATTGGATCTAATCTTTCTTGGATTTTGATAGTATTTGGAATATTTATAAGTAGTGTAGGCCTTATAAATCTTGGCATTTTACTCTTTACAGCTGTTGTTCTATTTCAAGTAATAACTTTACCAGTTGAATTTAATGCAAGTTCAAGGGCTCTAAATCAGCTTGATAATTACAATATTTTATATAAAGAAGAGCTATATAAAGCAAAAAAAGTACTTAGTGCAGCAGCCCTGACATATGTAGCAGCAACCTTAATGGCAATCTCTCAGCTTTTAAGGCTAATTGTTTTAACACATGATTCTCGTGACTAATTATGAAGGAGGTTAATCTTCCTTCATAATTTTATATTATAGTTTTGGAGGTTAAATATGAAGGATTTAGCACGATATGTCGCAGTAAAAACACTATGTGATATTGAAGAGGGTGCGTTTTCCAATATAAAGTTAAATCATTATTTTAAAAAATATGATATGAAACCTTTAGATAGAGCTTTTACTTCTGAAATTGTATATGGAACCTTAAGAAACTTAATTAAAATAGACTATTTCATAAATAAATTTTCCAATGTAAAAACAAATAAAATGACAAAATGGGTATTAAATTCAATAAGGATTGCAGTATATCAAATATTTTATATGGATAAGGTTCCAGAATATGCAGCTATAAATGAGTCTGTTGAAATAGTAAAGCAAAGGGAAAAGAGAGCATCTGGTTTTGTTAATGGTGTTTTAAGGAGTATATTAAGAAATAAAGAGCAATTTGATAAAATAAATGTAAAGGACAAGATTAAAGGATTATCAATACAATATTCTCATCCTGAATGGATGGTAAAAATGTTTATTGATGAGTTTGGGGTGGAATTTACAGAGGAACTTTTAAAGGCGAATAACACAACACCAAAGCTTTCAATTAGAGTAAATACCTTAAAAGTTTCAAAGCAAGAATTAAAGGCAATACTAATCGATAAGGGAATAAAAGTATATGATGGATTAGTAGAAGAAGCACTTATATTAGAAGAGTTTTCTAATATAGAAAAGTCTGAGGAATTTAATAAAGGTCTTTTTATAATTCAGGATGAAAGTTCTATGTTGCCAAGTAAGGTATTAGATGTAAAAGAAGATATGAAGGTTTTAGATTTGTGCAGTGCACCAGGGGGAAAGACAACACATATTGCACAGCTTATGAATAACAAAGGACAAATTGTAGCCTTTGATATTCACGAACATAAATTAAAACTGATTAAAGATAATTCAAATAGGCTTGGTATAGATATTATAGATGCAAAATTAAAGGATGCAGAAATATTTATGGAAGAGTACATAGATTATGCTGATAGGGTTTTAGTTGATGCACCTTGTTCTGGACTTGGACTGCTTAGAAAAAAACCAGAAATAAAGTATAATATAAAAAGGGAAGATATAGAAAAGTTAGTATTAATACAAAAAAATATATTAAATAATGCAGCAAAATATGTAAAAAAAGACGGATATATTGTATATAGTACATGTACAATAACATCAAAGGAGAATGAAAAGGTAATAGAGGAGTTTTTGAAGGAGAATAATAATTTTATTTTGGAAGATGTAAGGGATTTTGTACCAGATATATTAAAAACAGATAAAAAATATCTAAAGATATTCCCAAATATTCACAAGATGGATGGGTTCTTTATAGCAAAACTAAAGAGAATAAGGTGATAGGATGATAGAGTTAAGAAGCTTGAGTTTAAAGGAGATGCAAAACTTTATAGAAGAAATAGGCGAACCTAAGTTTAGAGCTAAACAGATATTTAAATGGATCCACAAGGGTGTTGAAGATTTTGATGAGATGACAGATTTATCAAAGGCTTTAAGAGAAAAGTTATCAAATAATGGATATATAAAAAATATGGAAATAGTAAAAAAACAAGTATCAAAAGTAGATGGAACAGAAAAATATTTATTAAAATTGTTGGATGGCAATTTGATTGAATGTGTTTTAATGAGGTATAATTATGGTAATTCTATATGTATTTCAACACAGGTTGGTTGCAGTATGGGATGTAAATTTTGTGCATCAACAATTGGAGGAAAGGTTAGGGATTTAACGCCAGGGGAGATGATAGGCCAAATAATTATTGTACAAAATGATATAAAAGAAAGGATATCAAATGTAGTTTTAATGGGGGTTGGTGAACCACTTGATAATTTTGATAATACAATAAAGTTTTTAGAGCTTTTAAAGGAACCAGAGGGGTTAAATATTGGTATGAGGCATATTACTATATCAACCTGTGGATTAGTTCCAGAAATTAAAAGATTAGCAGATTTAAACTATCAAATAACACTTGCTATATCGCTCCACGCACCTAATGATGAAATAAGAAAAAAAACAATGCCTATTGCAAATAGATACTCTATGGAACAAATAATAGATGCATGTAAATATTATATTGACAAAACAGCAAGAAGAATTACCTTTGAATATACGATGATAGATGGGGTAAATGATGAAAAGGAACATGCAGAAGAGTTAGCTGAAAAGCTAAAAGGTCTTTTGTGCCATGTAAATTTGATACCAGTAAATGCTGTAACTGAAAGAGGATTAAAGAGGTCTAATCAAGAAAAAATAATTAAATTTAAGAATATTTTAGAAAAGAGAGGAATAGAAACTACAATAAGGAGAGAATTGGGGTCTGATATCGATGCAGCCTGTGGACAGCTGAGAAGAAGATATCAAGAAATTTAAAGAGGTGGTTTTGTGTATATATTTTGTAAGACCGATATCGGTAAAAAAAGAGAATTAAATGAAGATTATGTGCTTGTTTTTAAATCCCCCAATTATAGTCTTATGATAGTAGCAGATGGAATGGGGGGGCACAATGGAGGAGAGGTTGCAAGCGAAATTGCTTCAACTTCAGTAAGGGAGTATATTTTTAAAAATTTTAATACTACAGAAGATAAGTTAGAACTTGTAAGGGATGCTATTGTGCATGCCAATAGTGTTGTGTATAAGGTATCAAAACAAAACAATAATTTAAAGGGAATGGGAACAACAATTACTTGCTGTTTATTATATGACAAAAAGGCTATAATAGGCCATGTTGGTGATTCAAGAGCCTATAGAATAACAGAAGAGTACATAACAAAGGTTACAGAGGACCACTCCTTTGTACAGCAGCTTATAAATAAGGGTACAATTACACAGGAGGAGGCAGCAAATCATCCGCAAAAGAATTTGATTACAAGAGCAATAGGTGTTGATGAATATGTAATGGTTGATATAGTTGATTTTGAACTTAAGGACAATGAAATAATACTTCTATGTACTGATGGATTGACAAATTACATAAGTGAACAGGAGATAAAGGAAATTGTATTAAATGAAAATGATCCTGTTAAAACTTTAATAGATACAGCAAATGAACGTGGTGGAGCAGATAATATTTCAGTTATTATTGCACAAAAGGAGGTGGGGAAATGAATCTAATAGGTACAACCTTGGGAGGACGTTATATAATAGTAGAACAGATTGGCGAAGGTGGAATGGCCATTGTATACAAGGCCAAAGACCAGCTTCTTAATAGATATGTAGCAGTTAAGATTCTAAAGCATGAATTTACACAGGATGAGGAGTTTGTTAAGAAGTTTAAGAGAGAGTCTATTGCAGCAGCAAGCTTAACACATCCGAACATCGTTTCAATATTTGATGTTGGCGAGCAGGACAATATTTATTATATTGTAATGGAGTATATTAAAGGCCAAACCCTAAAGGAATATATTAAAAGTAACGGTAAAATAGGTTATAAAAGAGTTTTGGACATAACTCTACAGATAGCTATGGCACTTGAAAATGCCCATAAAAATGGAGTAGTTCATAGGGATATTAAACCACATAATATAGTTGTAACAGAAGAGGGAACAATAAAAGTAACAGATTTTGGAATAGCAAGGGCTTCAACTGTAGCGACAGTAACCAATACGAATAAGGTGTTAGGTTCGGTACATTATTTATCACCAGAACAGGCAAAGGGTGGATTTAGTGATCATAGAACAGATATATACTCACTTGGTGTTGTTATGTATGAGATGCTAACAGGTAGATTACCCTTTGATGCAGAAAGTCCAATATCTGTTGCTATTAAGCATATTCAAGAGGATGTAAAGGAACCTATAGAAATTGATATGTCTATTCCAAGGGCTGTTAATGATATAGTTAAAAAAGCATTAGAGAAGGATATGTTTAAAAGATATCAAAGTGCAAAGGAATTAATAGATGATATTATAAAAGTTAAAGAAAATCCTAATGTAGTGATAAATAGCTTTGATGAAACACAATCAACAAGAATTATCGATGTAAAAGAAGTAGATAAGGCCCTTAAGAATAAAAAGAAGAAGAGCATTATAAAGCCTCTATTTATAACTTTATCAGTTATAGTTGTGTTGTTTACAGCATTATATATTGTTTTTAATAAAAATTTCATTGTTAAAGACGTAGAGGTTCCAAATATTATTGGATTGAGTGAGGAAGAAGCAAAATCAAAACTTGAACCTTTAAAATTAAAACTTGAGGTTGAAGGAAAGGAATATAGCGATAAACCTGAGGGTACTATAATAAAGATGTATCCAGAGGACGGCATAAAGGTAAAGGAAGGTTCAACAATAAGAGTTAAATTGAGTGCAGGACAGAAAAAAGTACTTGTACCAGATTTAAAGGGACTTGATTTGCTTGAGGCAGAAATTTTATTAAAAAACAATGGACTAAAGAGAGGAAGCATAGAGAGAAAATATAGCGATGAGGTTGATAAAAATAAAATAATGGATCAGGATCCAAAACCTAATACTGAAGTTATAGAAGGGTCAGAAATTAATATTGTAATAAGTGATGGTAAGGAAGAAAAGTTTACTGAGGTTCCAATCCTATTAGGTAGAAGTATAGAAGAGGCTAAGGCATCACTATCTGCAGCAAATTTAGTATTAGGAAATATAACCTATGGTTATGATTCAAAATATATTGAAGATGTTATAATTTCACAGGATGTTGCAGCAGGTGTAACTGTGAAGGAAGGAACTATGATAAATGTAGTAATTAACAAAAAAGAACTTGAACAGACTGAAGGAGGACAAAATAATCCAGGAAACAATCAATAGGGAGGTTGTACAATGCAGCAAGGCCGTATAATAAGGGGCATTGCAGGATTTTACTATGTAAAATTAGATGATGGAAGCATAGTTGAATGTAAAGCAAGAGGAAAATTTAGAAAGGATAAATTGTCTCCAGTAGTTGGAGACAATGTTATTGTTGAGAAGATTGATGAAGAAAAAGGTATAATTGATAGTATATTGCCAAGAAAAAATGAGCTAATAAGACCTCAGGTAAGCAATATAGACCAAGCAATATTGGTATTTGCATTAAAGGACCCAGATATAAGCCTTGAGGTACTTGATAGAGTATTGGTACTTACAGAATACAATAATATTGATGCGGTTATATGTTTTAATAAATGTGACCTTGATGTAGATAATAAATTTGAATATTTAAATAAAATCTACAGTAGCATTGGATATAAAGTTATTAGAACAAATGGTAAAACTGGAGAAGGATTAGAAGAAATTAAAGCAATTTTAAAAAATAAAACAACTGTTTTCTCAGGACCATCTGGTGTAGGAAAATCTACAATATTTAATAAGGTTCAAAATAAGGTGGTTATGCAAACAGGAGAAATAAGTAAAAAAGTTAGTAGAGGTAAACACACTACAAGACATGCAGAATTGATAGACATTGATGACAACACATATTTAGTTGACACTCCAGGCTTTTCGTTAATTGATTTGTCCTTTATAGAAATTGAAGAGCTTCAAAACTATTTTAAAGAATTTAATGAATATAGATTAGGGTGTAAATTTACATCTTGCCTTCACTTTAAGGAAAGGGACTGTATGATTAAAAATAAAGTTGAAGAAGGTATAATATCTAAGGATAGATATGACAACTATATAAAATTTTTAAATGAGCTACAACAAAACAGGAGGTACTAATGATGATAAAAATTGCACCATCAATTCTATCAGCAGATTTTAGTAAGTTATATGAAGAAATAAAAAAGGTAGAGGAGGCAGGAGCGGATTACCTTCATATCGATGTTATGGATGGTCACTTTGTTCCGAATATTACAATAGGTGCACCAGTTGTTAAGGCTATTAGAAAAAATAGTAATCTAATATTTGATGTTCATTTAATGATAGAAAATCCTGATTACTATATAGAGGATTTTGTGAATGCAGGTGCTGATATTATAACAGTTCATGCAGAAGCTTGCAGACATTTAAATAGAACAATTCAAAATATTAAGGGATTAGGTAAAAAAGTAGGTGTAGCATTAAATCCAGCAACTCCTCTTAATGTTTTAGATTATTCACTTGAGTATATTGATATGGTATTAATTATGACGGTTAATCCAGGATTTGGAGGTCAAAAATTTATTCCAAATATGGTTGAAAAAATTAAAAAGTTAAAGACTACTATACACTCAAGAGGGTTGGATATAGATATTGAAGTGGATGGTGGAATAAAACTTGATAATTTTAGAGAGGTTGTTGAGGCAGGAGCTAATGTATTAGTAGCTGGCTCTGCAATATTTGAATCAGATGATATTAAAAAAACTACAAGTGAGTTTAAAAAGTGGTGAAAAAATGAAGGCTCTTATTATAGCACATGGTTATAGTTCTGAGGAATCATTAAAAAGGGAATTGAAGGACACTGATATAATTATCTGTTCAGACGGTGGGGCAATTTATGCTATGGAGGAAGGGATTAATCCTAATATAATAATTGGGGATTTAGACTCAATCGATAAAAAGGTGTATGAATATTTTTTAGAAAAAGATATAAATATAGTATCCTATCCTAAAGAGAAAGATTTTAGTGATACTGAGCTTTGTATAGATTATGCTGTAAGTTCTGGTGCAGATAAGATATGCATACTAAGTGGTATTGGTTCAAGAATTGACCACAGTTTAATTAATATCAGTTTATTATATAAAATAAAGAACAAAGGCGTAGAAGGCTACATTGCAACAGATTCAGCATATATCTATATTTGCACAGATTTTTTAGAAATAGAAGGTGAAATAGGAGATACATTGTCTTTAATACCGCTAACATTAGAAGTAAAGGGCATAACAACAAAGGGTTTAAAATATAAATTATTGGAGGGCAATATACTTTTAGGACAATCTATTGGAGTTTCAAATGAATTTGTTGAAAAAAAATGTTCTATCAAAGTAGAAGAAGGAATACTTATAGTAGTAAAACAAAATTTACTTTAAATATTACATAAATAGTATCATTTTACAACATATATTTTGATTGTTTATTGATGATAAAACAAAATTTTAATTTAAAAAATTCCATAGTAGATGCATATAATAATATAAAGCATCTATTATGGGGTTTTTTATATGAATTATAAATTTAAAAGATTCATATCATATTTGTTAATAGGTATAGGTATAGTATTAATATTGACTTTTTTACCTCTCTGGATTTGGATGACATTAGTAGGAGTTGTTTTTATTTATCTTGGGATTAAGTATTATAATAACAATTTTTAGGGGGATGTAAATGAGCCATATTAAAAAAATTAAAAAACTTTGTTGCAATAGTTATTATATCGGTTTGTTACTTATATTTTTTGGATTAGGATTAATTTTAGCAATTATTGCACCTTGGTGGGTTTGGGTTTTAATAGTAGGAATTTGTATTATAATATATGGCATAAATAAAATTTGGTAAAATAAAAAATGTGCTTAAATAAGCACATTTTTTATAGAGCACGTTGTACTTTTCCTGAACGTAGGCATCTTGTACAAACATATATACGCTTAGTTTGACCATCTACAACAGCTTTAACTCTCTTTATGTTTGGAGCCCAAGTTCTGTTTGATTTACGGTGTGAGTGGCTGTATTGTACACCAAATACTAGTCCTTTATTGCATATTTCGCATCTTCTTGACATGTATTACACCTCCTTTATGAAGTCGCTTGCTTTGACTGTAAATATTTTATCAGATATAAAAAATAATTGCAACCGGAGTAATCATCCTATTACATTATATATTTATTTTTTTGATTTGTAAAGTGTTTTTACTTTACAGATGATTAATTTTTATATTATATATCTTGAATAAAAAATGTATTTAATATACAATTAATAAATAGAATAAGAAGTTTTGGGAGGTTAAAAAATGGCTGTTAAAGTAAATAATGAATTTGGTTTTATAGAATACTCAGATGAAGTTTTAGCAAACATTGCTGGTGCTGCTACAATGGAGTGTTATGGAGTTGTTGGAATGGCATCTAAAAGAGCAAGTGATGGTTTTTGGGAACTATTAAAACGAGAAAACTTAAGCAAAGGTGTAAAAATAATATCTGAAGATGATGGAATTATAATTAATCTATACATAATAGTTGAATATGGAACAAAGATATCAGTCATTGCTGATAATATAATGCAAAAGGTTAAGTATACAATTGAAGCTTTAACAGGAATAGATGTAAAAAAGATTACTGTAAATATTCAAGGAATAAGAGTGTAATGTTAGGAGGTACTGACTTTGAAGATTAGTGTTATTGATGGACATAGCTTAAAAAATATGCTTATAAATGGTGCATATGAACTTGAAAGAAATAAAGAAATGGTTAATGCACTTAACGTGTTTCCTGTTCCAGATGGTGATACAGGAACAAATATGTCAGCTACTATGATGTCAGCAGTAACAGAACTTAATAAAGTTACAAATGAGAGTATAAAAGCAGTTGTAGATGCAGCTTCAATGGGAACATTGATGGGGGCAAGAGGTAATTCAGGTGTTATTCTTTCACAGCTTATAAGGGGATTTGCAAAGTTTTTAAAGGATAAGGAAAAACTAACAACCAAGGATTTTGCACTTGCTTTAAAAGAGGGAGTAGCAACTGCTTATAAGGCAGTTATGAAACCAACTGAAGGTACAATACTTACAGTATCAAGAGAATCAGCAGATAAAGCAATTGAAATATCAAAATATACATCAGACTTTGAGGAATTTTTAAGTGGAGTTTGTAGGGCAGCAGAACAGTCTTTAAATAAAACTCCAGAAATACTTCCTGTACTAAAACAAGCAAATGTTGTTGATGCAGGTGGAATGGGGCTTTTAGTAATTTATAAGGGAATGTTAAGATACATAAAGGAAGGCAAAGTAGAAGAAATTAAGAAGGATTTTGAAGCAAAGAAAGAAGAAAAGATAACTGTTCAAGATGTATTTAACACAGAGGATATCAAGTTTGCCTACTGCACAGAATTCTTTATAAAAACTAAAAATTCCGACCCTGATAAATTTAAGAATAAAATAGAACATCTTGGAGATTCAATGGTTGTAGTTGGAACAGAAGAGTTAATAAAGGTACACATCCATACAAATAATCCAGGTATTGTTCTTGAAGAGGCATTAAAAATTGGAGAACTTATTAAGATAAAAATAGATAATATGAAGGAACAACATAGACATGTAATAGATTTAGATAAAAATGAAAATGTAGAGGTAAAAAACGTAGTAGAGCAGGAAGAAAAGGAATATGGTCTTGTAACAGTTGCAATGGGTGATGGACTAACAAATATATTTAAGGATTTAGGAGTTGACTATGTTATAGAAGGCGGTCAAACAATGAATCCAAGTACACAGGATATTTTATTAGCTATCAATAGTATAAATGCTAAAAATATTTTTGTTTTACCTAATAATAGCAATATTATATTAGCTGCAGAGCAGGCAAGAGATTTAGCAAACAAAAACGTTTATGTTGTACCAACAAAGAGTATACCTCAAGGGGTAACTGCACTTGTATCCTTTGATTATGATGCAACCCCAGAAGAAAACTTTGAAACTTTATGTGAAGTAATAAAAACTGTTAAAACAGGTCAAGTAACCTTTGCTGTTAGAGATACTGTATTTAATGACGTAGAAGTTAAAGAGGGAAATAAGATTGCAATTGCTAATGGCAAATTAATTGAAGCATCTGAAGATCTTGAAGAAATTACATTAAAGTTAATAGATACATTGGTAGATGAAAATAGTCAGCTAATTACTGTATTCTATGGAAATGGCATAACTGAAGAAGAGGCAGAAGCTTTACAAAGTAAATTAGAAGAGAAATATAAAAGTGTAGATGTTACTATATATTATGGTGGACAACCACTTTACTATTATTTAATATCAGTAGAATAATTTATTTAAACGCCATGGATTATAAAAGTTCATGGCGTTTAAAAATAAAAAGGGTGTGAATGGATGAATATCAAATATTTAAAGGGTGTTGGAGAAAAAAATGCACAATATTTAAATTTGCTTGGGATTAAATCAGTAGAAGATTCTATTTTTTATTTTCCAAGAGATTATGAAGATAGACAAAGTGTAAAAAAAATAAAGGATTTAAAGGATGGAGAAATAGCTACTTTGATTGTTGAAGTTGCGTTAATTAATGGTACTAAAAAAACACAGACTGGGAAAAGGCTTACATCTGTTGTTTTTAAAGATGATACGGGATATATTACTGGTATATGGTTTAATCAGCCTTACATGAAAAAGGCATTTAAAGTAGGCGAAAAAGTACTTCTTTATGGTAAAATAAATAGAAAATATGCAGAACTTCAAATTGTAGACCCGAAATATGAAAAAAACTATAGAGAAGGCTTAGATGATGGTGAAAATATATTACCTTTATATCCATTGAATAAATATTTAACACAGAAAACTTTGAGAAAAATTATAAAAAATGCTTTAGAAAAAAAAGGAGAAGTTGTTCAGGAGATACTTCCAGAAGAAATTTTAAAAGAATATAAACTATTAGATATATATACGGCTTTAGACAATATTCATTTTCCAAAGAGTAAGTATATGTTAGATAAAAGTATATATAGGTTAAAGTTTGAAGAGTTGTTTGTTTTACAACTTGGATTACAATATTTTAAAAAAAGTATAAGTTCGGACTTAACTGCATATCCTATACAATTATCGGATAAATTGAAGGATTTAAAGACAGCCTTACCCTTTGAATTAACAAATGCTCAATCAAGAACAATTAGAGAAATACTACTTGATATGAAAAAAAATAAACCAATGAATAGGCTGGTTCAGGGAGATGTAGGGTCAGGTAAAACGGTTATTGCATCTATTGCAATGTTTAATTGTGCAATGGCAGGGTATCAAGCTGCTATGCTTGCACCTACTGAAATTTTAGCAGAACAGCACTATCATTCTGTTAAATCGCTATTAGATAGATTTGGATTAAATATAGAGCTGATAACAGGAAGTACAACTAAAAAACAAAAGGAGAGAATATTAGAATCACTTTTAAAGGGAGAAATTGATATAATTATTGGTACACATGCATTATTACAGGAAAATGTTGAATTTAAAAACTTGGCATTGGTTGTTACAGATGAGCAGCATAGGTTTGGCGTTAGACAAAGATCATCCCTTATTTCAAAGGGACATAATCCTCATGTTTTGGTTATGACAGCAACCCCAATTCCAAGAACGCTTGCACTATTTTTATATGGTGATATGGATATATCTATAATTAATGAACTGCCAAAGGGAAGGCAGAAGATAGATACATATTTTGTTAGAAGTACAATGAGGCAGAGAGTATATAATTTTATTAAAAAAGAGGTAGAAGAGGGAAAACAAGCGTATATTGTATGTCCTTTAGTTGAGGAATCTGAAAAAATAGAAGCAATTTCAGCAGAAGAGGCGTATGAATATCTTGTAAATAATATATTAAACGGAAATAAAAATTTGGCGGCAATATTGCACGGTAAAATGTCAAATGAAGAAAAATATTTCATAATGCAAAATTATAAGGAAGGAAAAATTAAGGTTCTGGTATCTACTACTGTTGTAGAAGTAGGAGTAAACGTACCAAATGCGACTGTTATGGTAGTTGAAAATGCAGAAAGATTTGGGCTTGCACAGCTCCATCAATTAAGGGGAAGAGTTGGAAGAGGAAATTTAAAATCCTATTGTATATTGATATCAGATGCTACTAACAAGGAATCAATTGAGAGATTGAACATTATGACAAAAACAAATGATGGCTTTGTTATATCTGAGAAGGATTTAGAACTTAGAGGAACTGGTGAACTTTTTGGTTTAAGACAACATGGTTTACCTGATTTGAAGATAGCTGATATTCTAAAGGATATTGAAATTCTTAAAGTCACAAAGGATTTGGCAAAAAAAATAATTGAAGAAAATATGATAGATAATAAAGAGTTTATAGCTTTGAAAAATAAAATAAATTTGTTATTTAAAGAAAAAATTGATACAGCAACATTTAATTAGCAATAATAGCACCTCCGTTAATAATTATCTTAAATTTCTAGAGTAAAAAACTCTAAATGGGTTAAATTAATAATAGAAAAACAAACAGGAGGTGCATTAAAATGAAAAACAGAACAATAGTACCTGAAGCTAAGGCAGCATTACAACAATTTAAATATGAGGTTGCAAATGAAATAGGAGTTCAAGTTCCAACATCAGGATATTGGGGAAACATGACATCAAGAGATTGTGGTTCAGTAGGTGGCTACATGGTTAAGAAGATGGTAGAAGCTTATGAAAGAAATTTAGCAGGTAAATAACAATACAAAAGAAAAGGGGCCTTAAATTAAGGTCCCTTTTCTTTTATTTATTAAAACCAAATTATTAACAAAAATTAAAATTATTCAAAAAATAAAGAAAAACGTTATTTAAAGAATAAGAATTTAAAAAATAATGAAAAAATCGATTTTTTTGACTTGATAAAATGAAGGATTTGATGCATAATATTATTAGAAGATTGCGAAAGCAAGAGGGGGTATTTAAATGGTAAAAGTAAAAATGTCACCAGCCGATTATGTAGCACAAGTAATTGAAAACGTTAAGAAGAGAAATCCTCATGAACCAGAATTTTTACAAGCAGTTGAAGAAGTTCTACCTTCATTAATACCAGTTTTAGAAAAACATCCAGAATATATTGAAGAAAATCTATTAGAAAGATTCTGTGAACCAGAAAGACAAGTAATGTTTAAAGTGCCATGGGTAGATGATCAAGGTAATTTACATGTAAATAGAGGATTTAGAGTTCAATTTAATGGGGCAATCGGTCCATATAAGGGAGGATTAAGATTCCATCCATCAGTTACATTGAGTGTAATTAAGTTCTTAGGATTTGAGCAAATTCTAAAGAATTCATTAACAGGACTACCAATAGGTGGAGGAAAAGGTGGATCAGATTTTGACCCAAGAGGAAAATCTGATGCTGAAATAATGAGATTCTGCCAAAGCTTTATGACAGAACTATATAGACATATTGGACCAGATGTTGACGTTCCAGCAGGAGATATTGGTGTTGGTGCAAGAGAAATAGGTTATCTATATGGACACTATAGAAGAATTAGAGGTGCTTTTGAAAACGGAGTATTAACAGGAAAAGGTTTATCATATGGTGGTAGCTTAATAAGACCAGAAGCAACAGGTTATGGAGTTACATATTTCTGTCAAGAAATGTTAAAGCATGATGGAGAAACATTTGAAGGCAAGACAGTTGCAGTATCAGGATTCGGAAATGTTGCATGGGGTGCATGTAAGAAGGTTGCAGATTTAGGTGGTAAGGTTGTTACTCTATCAGGACCAGATGGATATATCTACGATCCAGATGGAGTTGTAGGAGAAAAGATTGACTATCTATTAGAAATGAGAAATTCAGGAAGAGACAGAGTACAAGACTATGCTGATAAGTTTGGAGTTCAATTCTTCCCAGGAGAAAAACCATGGGGTGTAAAGGTAGATATAGTGATGCCATGTGCTACCCAAAATGATATTCATTTAGAACATGCTAAGCAAATTGTTGCAAATGGAGTTAAGTATGTTTGCGAAGGTGCTAACATGCCTTGTACAAATGAAGCTATACAATATTTCTTAGATAATGGTGTGGTTGTTGGACCAGCAAAGGCTGCAAATGCAGGTGGTGTTGCAACATCAGCTCTTGAAATGTCACAAAATAGTATGAGAATGTCATGGACAGCAGAGGAAGTAGACCAAAAATTACATCAAATAATGGTAAATATCTACAATAATGTTGTTAAGGCATCAGAAGAATATGGATTTGGATACAATCTTGTAGCAGGTGCAAATATTGCTGGATTTATAAAGGTTGCAGACGCAATGCATGCACAAGGAAATTATTAATAAAAAGGAACCCTTCGGGGTTCTTTTTTTATTGCCCTAAGTGTTATCATTTTACTTTTTTGCAATATGTGTTAAAATATTTAAAGGCTTATACAAGGAGGGCATATTATGAGGATAATAACAGGTATTGCAAGAGGAAGGGTTATAAAAGCACCAGAAGGATTAAATACAAGGCCTACATCAGATAGAGTAAAGGAATCAATGTTTAATATAATAGATTATCATTATAGCTATGAAAAGGTACTTGATTTATTTGCTGGTAGTGGAAATTTAGGTTTAGAAGCAATAAGTAGAGGTGCAAAAAAATGTATTTTTGTTGAACAAAGTAAAGAAGCCTATAATTATCTTGTTGATAATATAAAAAATCTTAAATTTCAAGAACATAGTGAACATTATAAACAGGATGCCTTTGTTGCATTAGAAATTTTATCAAAGCGAGGAGAAAAATTTGATTTAATATTTTTAGACCCACCGTATGGTAAAGGGCTGGTAGAAAAGTCTATTGATATGATTTATAAAAAGGATTTATTAGATGACGATGGTGTTATTGTCTCAGAACAGGATGTTAATGATATTATACCAGATATAATAGGTGATATTAAAAAAGTTAGAGTAGAAAAATATGGTCGTACAACTATAGCCTTTTGGAGTAAGGAGGAATAAAATGTCAAAAACAGTTGTTTATCCAGGTAGTTTTGATCCTATTACTAATGGACATCTTGATATTATACAAAGGGCATCTAAAATATTTGATAGGGTAATAGTTGCAGTGTTAGAAAATCCAGAGAAAAAAAACCCTCTATTTAATGTAAATGAGAGGGTAGAACTTATAAAAAGAGTTACAAAAGATATCGAAAATGTTGAAGTTGAAAGCTTTAGAGGGTTATTAATAGATTTTATGAGGAAAAAAGAATCTAAAATAATAATTAAAGGTCTTCGTGCAGTATCTGATTTTGAATATGAATTCCAGATGGCTCTTATGAATAATAAATTAGATGAAAATATTGAAACATTATTTATGATGACAAGCAGCCAATATTCCTATTTAAGTTCATCTTCGGTTAAACAGGTAGCAATGTATGGTGGATGCCTAAAGGGATTGGTGCCTGATGAAATAATAAATGATATAAAGGAAAAGTTTAGAACAAATCGTTAGTTTTTTTCTTAAATAAAAAGAATAAAGTATTAAAAATGAATATAAACATTAACATTAAAATAGTTGTATATACAAATAGATTGTTAATATTAATTGTATTATTAAGATTTATTGCTTCTAAATTTATATTTTTACATATAAAGAAACAAACAATTGAAGACAGCACACCGTGATTAATTTTTGATAGTACATATTTTTTAAAACTTATATTACAGCCTTCAAGAACTCCCTTTACTTGATAAAGTATCGAAATACCACTAAAGGATAAAATAAAGCTTATTGCCAACATTTTATTAGAAATACTTGAGGAAACTATAAGTTTACAACCATTAGATATTTCAAAAAGTGACTTAATGAATATAGATAGGTCATCGCCACTTATTTTAAATAATTTTGATAATATAAATGAAATAAGATTAAAAAAATTAATGGTATCAAGTAGGTTAATAACTACAGAGAAAAATATTATGTATCCAGCTATAAATCCCATAGTTATAAGAGAATTTTTTATTGAATTGTTTAGATTTATAATAGTATCTTTGTGTTCAAATTTGTATTCTTTTTTTTCGATTTTAGAGAATAAATTACATATTATACCATTTAATATTGAACCAATAATATGTGATGCATAAAGTATATAACCTAATAGATTGCTCTTTAGCATACCAGCACCTACTGCACCTATAATAAATAAAGGGCCTGAAGTACTGCTAAAGGTAAGAATTTTTTCCCCTTCTTTAGGGGATATTTTTTTTGCGTCAATAAGTTCCCTAACAACCTTTGCCCCTGCAGGATAACCTGAAAAGATACTAATAATAAAAGCATATGCACCATAGCCTGATGTTTTAAATATTTTATTTATGGGTTTGTTAAAAATATAAGCAATGTTTTCAGTAATTCCAACAGACATAAGCAAGTCATTAATAATAAAGAAGGGGAAAAGAGATGGGAAAACAGTATACAAAAATAGATTTAATCCCTCCTTTGCAGAATTCAAAGAAACAGAAGGGTGCAGAATTATTAAAATTAAGATTAAAAATATCATTAATTTCAATCCAAAAGGATTATATTTTTTAATAAATAATAATATAAATGATATAGCAATTAGTATAAACAATATTTTTTCCATAGCCACCTCAAATTTATTTTATTCAATTTATATTTATGATTGGTGGGGGATGTATATGTATAAAAACCTAAAAATAGGATTAGCTTTAGGTTCAGGTGCATCGAGGGGGCTTGCTCACATTGGAGTTATAGAAATGTTAGAGAAATATGGAATAGTTGCGGATGCAGTAGCAGGAAGTAGTATAGGTTCAGTTATTGGTGCATTATATTGTTGTGGATTTGATTTTAAATATGCTGCGTCTTTTTGTAAAAATCTTAATAAAAAAACTTATATTGATGTCTCAGTACCAAGATTAGGTTTTATAAAAGGTGAAAGAATATGTGAAATCATAAAATTATTAACAAAGGATAAGGAATTTAAAGATTTAAACAAAAAATTTTTTGTTGTTGCAACAGATTTAAAAAGTAAAAGACTTGTAGTGTTTGAGGAAGGGAAAATTTACGAAGCAATAAGAGCAAGTATATCTATACCTGGTGTTTTTATACCTGTGTATAAGGATGATATGGTTTTAGTTGACGGAGGTGTTTTAGAGAGAGTTCCTGCAAAAATACTGAAAAATTATGGCGTTGATTATGTAATAGGCGTAGATGTTGGATTTAATCTAAAGACTTCAAATTGCAAAAGTATATTTCACGTTCTTTATGAGTCCATAGACTTAATGGAGAAGGAGCTTTTTGAACTTAAAAAACAAGATGCTGATAAACTTATAAGAGTTGATATAGATGATGTTGACCCAATAGGTTTTGAGCATGCTGAAGAGACTATAGAAAAGGGAAGGCAGGCAGCTATAAAGCAAATGGAAGAGTTAATAAAGGAATTAGATTTCATAGCTGCCAGTAAATAGGACTCTTTTTTAAGTCGCTTTTAGAAAGTCTATTTTTATCCTTTAATGCAAGTGCATAAATGTCAGATGAATCTATATCTAATTTTAATTTTTCGTAGTCATCTCTTCTTAGATTAGTTATTATTGGAATGGAAGATTTCTCTTTCATAATTTTAATAAGCTCACGACCTTTATTGTTAAAACCTAAGATTCTTATATATTCAGGTTTTTCATTTACTTTGTGAAGAATTTCATTGGTGTGATTTAATAGTATATTTATCAATATACGCTGAATTCTTGTTTGAGTATATCTTTTTGATTTTACATATTCTATTAGTTGGTATATGTCATATGTATCTTCGGCAGCCTGCTTTAATTTAAATTCTAACCCTTCAGATACATCTATAATATTTTTTAATTCTTGGGGTGATTTTATCCTTATTAGATAATAAATTATGTCCTCAAAGCTTTTTAGGCTTATGGGGGCATTATTATTTTTAATTTCTTCCTTTATAATTTCATAACAGAATTGAGGCATAGAATTTAAAACTTCTTCATTATATATGTTTTTTCTAATAGAGGTTGCACTAGATATATTACCTGTTAAGTTTTCTTGAGTATATTTATTTACAATTCTTTTTATTGTAAAGGGTTTTAAATTAGAGTTTAACTTCAAGATTGACTTTATATATTCAATTCCCAGTATATTATTTGAGTTTTTTAGTATATTTTCTACATTAATATCATTTACATTTAACAAATTGTGATATATTATATAATTGTTGAGACTTTTTAACCTTGCAGAAGGAAATGACATCCCTAATTTAAGGTAATTCTTTAAATGTTGTTTATATTCATAGGGTTCGTAGACTAAAACTTCTGCAATTTTATAGAGTAGAGATATATCTCCACATTCACTACCAAAACATATGTTGTTAACTATATTGGTTGAATCAAGGGTTGCTATAGCACCAAAGGCAAAGCCTTCTGCGCTTGATTTTGAGTATATTACAGGAAGTTCTATTACTAAATCTACGCCAGCGTGGAGAGCCATTTTAGTCCTTGACCATTTATCAACAAAGGCGGGTTCGCCACGTTGAACAAAGGAACCACTCATAACGGCAACAAGAGCATCGCAATTTGTTATTTCCTTTGTTTTACTTATGTGATAAATGTGACCATTATGTAGTGGGTTGTATTCTACTATTATTCCTGTAACATTCATTAAAAATACCTCCTAATTATTTGATAAATATATTATATTTATAAAAAGATTATTTGTCACGCATTGATAAATAGTTTTACAATGCGTAATAATATAAAAAGAAAGGGGTATGATTATGTCAATAATGCAAACTATATGGGAAAAAGCAAAGCAAGACAAAAAAAGAATAGTTCTTCCAGAAGGAAATGAAAAAAGAACTGTTAAAGCTGCTGAAATAATTAAAAGAGAAGGATTAGCTGAAGTTGTTTTAATAGGAAAAAGAGAAGAAATTGAAGCAACAGCAAAGGAAGTTGGAGCAAACATAGAGGGTGTTGAAATAATTGACCCAGTTTTATCAGAAAAATTTGATACATATGCAGAACAATTTTATGAATTAAGAAAGAGTAAAGGTGTAACAATAGAACAAGCAAGAGAAATAATAAAAGATGAAATATATTTTGGTACTATGATGGTTAAGATGAAGGATGCAGATGGTCTTGTTTCAGGTGCAATTCACTCAACTGGAGACCTTTTAAGACCAGCACTTCAAATAATAAAAACTGCACCTGGTATGTCAATAGTTTCAAGCTGTTTTGTTATGGAAATACCAAACAAGCAATATGGTGAAGAAGGATTAATGTTATTTGCAGATTGTGCTGTTAATCCAAACCCAACAGCTGAAGAGCTTGCATCAATTGCAATAGCTACAGCAAATACAGGAAAGGTTCTATGTGGAATTGAACCAAGAATTGCTATGTTATCCTTCTCAACTAAGGGTAGTGCAAAGCATGAGCTTGTAGATAAGGTTGTTAAGGCTACTGAAATAGCAAAGGAAAAGGCACCACACCTAATGATAGATGGAGAATTACAATTAGATGCTGCTATAGTACCAAAGGTTGCTGAGTTAAAGGCTCCAAATAGTACAGTTGCTGGAAAGGCAAATGTATTGGTATTCCCAGACTTACAAGCTGGTAACATAGGATATAAGCTTGTTCAAAGATTAGCTGGTGCTGAAGCTATAGGACCAATTTGTCAAGGATTTGCTGCACCTGTAAATGATTTATCAAGAGGATGTAGCGTTGAAGATATAGTAAATGTTGTTGCTATAACAGCAGTTCAAGCACAAGGTATCAATCTATAATGCAAGGAAAGGGGATAAACAAATGAAGGTATTAGTAATCAACTGTGGAAGCTCATCTCTAAAGTATCAATTAATTAATATGGAAAATGAAAAGGTAATGGCAAAGGGCCTTGTAGAAAGAATAGGAATTGAAGGTTCACAGCTTAAACATCAACCAGATGGAATGGATAAAATAGTTGTTGAAAAGCCAATGAAGGACCATAAGGATGCTATAAAAGTAGTTCTTGATGCTCTTTTAGATGAAAACTATGGTGTAATTAAAGATATGAATGAAATTTCAGCTGTAGGACATAGAGTTGTTCATGGTGGAGAAAAGTATTCAGGATCAGTATTAATTAATGATGATGTTATGAAGGTACTTGATGAATGTACACACCTTGCACCACTACATAACCCACCAAATATAATAGGAATTAATGCTTGTAAGGATTTAATGCCACAAACTCCAATGGTTGCTGTTTTTGATACTGCATTCCATCAAACAATGCCAAAGCATGCTTATATGTATGCACTACCATACGAATTATATGAAAAGCATGGTATAAGAAGATATGGATTCCATGGAACATCACATAAGTATGTTTCAAAGGTTGCAGCAGAGCAAGTTGGTAAAGATATTAAGGACTTAAAGATAATTACTTGTCACTTAGGAAATGGTGCGAGCGTTGCAGCGATAGATGGTGGAAAATCAGTTGATACAAGCATGGGATTCACTCCACTTGAAGGTCTTGCAATGGGAACAAGATGTGGAGATATTGACCCAGCTATAGTAACTTTCTTACAAAAGGAAGAAAATTTAAGCTATGAAGAAGTAAATAATATAATGAATAAAAAATCAGGTGTACTTGGAATTTCTGGTGTGAGCAGTGACTTTAGAGATATTGAGAATGCAGCATTTGATGGAAATGAGAGAGCTCAATTAGCACTTGATGTATTCCACTACAAAGTTAAAAAATACATAGGAGCTTATACTGCTGCAATGGGTGGACTTGATGTATTAGTATTTACAGCTGGACTTGGTGAAAACTCACCAGAAACAAGATTTGAAGTATGCAAGAATATGGAATATTTAGGAATTATGGTTGATGCAGAGAAGAATAAGGTAAGAGGAAAGATTCAAGAAATTTCAACTGAAGACTCAAAGGTTAAGGTATTTGTAATACCAACTAATGAAGAATTAATGATAGCTCGTGATACTGTTGAAATAGTTAGAGGTTTATAATAAAATTATGGCAAGAAAAATAAACATATTTTTCTTGCCATATCATAATTTAAGCCTTGACTTTTCAAAATACAGCTTATATAATTAATTGTGGCACTTTGATTGAGGTGAGTTTATGAAGATTGAAATACAGGATTTACTTATAGGTAAATCTGATTACAAAAATGTTAGTGAGGACGTAAGCTTAGCAACAATTGATTTTAATAATAATGAATATGCCTTTGAAGGACCTATACATATAGAAGGTACTTTAAACAAGATTGAGGATGGAGTTGTTTTTAAAGGTAACATTTCAGCTAAGGTTAAAACGGTCTGCTCAAGGTGCCTTGATGAAATTGTAAAGGATTTAAACATTGATTTTGAAGAAGAGTTTAAAAAGTCTCAGGATGAGTTAGGTTATAAGATTAATGATAACTACATTGATATCACCAAGTTAATAGAAGATAATATTCTATTAAATGTACCTTTAAAAACTCTTTGTAGTGAATCCTGTAAAGGATTGTGCCCAGTTTGTGGCACAAATTTAAATAAATCAACTTGTAGTTGTGATACACAAACTATTGATCCACGACTAGAGAAATTAAAAAACTTTTTTAACCGAGATTAAGGAGGTGTAACTATGGGTAATCCAGCCAGAAGACATTCAAAGTCAAGAAGAGATATGAGAAGAGCACAAACTTGGAAGCTATCTATGCCAGGAATGGTTGAGTGCCCACAATGCCATGAAATGAAGCTTGCACATAGAGTGTGTGGAAATTGTGGTTACTACAAAAATAGAGTAGTTGTTGAGAAATAAGAAAGTCTCTTGTAGACTTTCTTTTTTTATGTAAAAATATTATGTGTTATAAATATTAATTCATATTATATATACATCGAAGTTTAGCATTGAATTTTATATAAATATCTTGAATTAATTTATAAAAATAGTATACTAAAAATTAACAATATAAGGAGGGATACAATGAGAGTAGTAATAGATGCGATGGGTGGCGATAATGCACCACAGGAAATAGTAAAGGGTGCAGTTGAGGCGGCAAAGGAGTTTAATTTAGATATTATTTTAGTTGGTAAGGAAGAAGAAATAAAAAATGAGCTGCTAAAATATGATATTAAAGGTTTAAATATTGATGTTGTAAATGCTACAGAAATTATAGAAAATAATGAATCACCAACTATGGCTATAAGAAGAAAAAAGGACTCGTCATTGGTTGTAGCTTTTAAATTATTAAAGGAAGGAAGAGCCCATGCGCTTATTTCTGCAGGCAGTACAGGTGCTATTTTGGCAGGAGGTATATTTTTATTAGGAAGAATAAAGGGAATTGATAGAGCTGCATTAACTCCAGTATTACCTGGTAAAAATGGTCCCTTTGTAATTGTTGATGCTGGTGCAAATGCTGACTGTAAACCTAATAATTTATTACAATTTGCTATGATGGGAGAAGTATATACAAATAAAGTTTTGGGAATCAAAAGTCCTAAAATAGCTCTTGCAAACATAGGTTCAGAGGAAGAGAAGGGTAATGAACTAACAAAGCAAAGTTATGAACTTATAAAAGATAGAATAAAGGGATTTGTAGGCAATGTAGAGGGAAGAGATATTCCAAATGGCGATGTTCAGGTTGTTGTTTGTGATGGATTTACAGGTAATATGATCTTAAAGGTATATGAAGGAGTTGCTGGTACTATATTTGATATTTTGAAAAAGGAAATAATGGCAACTTTAAGAAGTAAATTAGGAGGTCTTCTTTTAAAACCTGTATTTAAAAAATTTAAAAAGAGATTTGACTATACTGAATATGGTGGTGCAATACTACTTGGGGTTGATGGCCTGGTTATAAAGGCTCATGGGAGTTCAAATGCAAAGGCCTTTAAAAATGCAATAAGGCAAGCAAAAGCAGCTTACGATGGACAAATTCTTGATGACATTAAGGAAGAATTGACTAAGTTAAACCTTGAATAAGAAGTATAATCTATTCATAATATAAATAAGAAAAATAATTTATGTTGACTCTTTACATTATATGTAATATTATATAGTTGAGTTTGAAGGGAGGTGAACTTATGATATTTGAAAGAGTTAAGGAAAGAATTTCAGAAGTTTTAGGAATAGATCCAGAGGATATTACAATGGAATCATCATTTATGGATGATTTAGGTGCTGATTCATTAGATGTTGTTGAGCTAATTATGGCACTTGAGGATGAATTTGATTTAGAAATTCCAGATGAAGAAGCAGAAAAAATCCAAACTGTTGGAGATGTTGTTGAGTACATAAAGGAAAATACAGATTTTTAACATAGTCCCGATTTATTCGGGGCTTTTAACATATTTCATAAGTTAATTTTATTAAAATAAAGTTAACTTATGAAATGTGACAACAAACCATTAGGGGGCTTTATATGGATAAAATAAGGAAAAAACAGTTAAAGCATTTAGAGGAAATAATAGATGTAGATTTTGAAAACATAGGATTATTAGATATTGCATTAACTCATAGTTCATATGCAAATCAGTATAATTTAGGATATAATTCCCATAATGAGAGATTGGAGTTTTTAGGAGATTCAGTTTTAAGCTTAATAGTAAGCGAATATTTATTTAAAAAGTTTAAAAATAAGCACGAAGGTAAATTAACAAGAATTAGAGCCGCAGTTGTTTGTGAGGCATCTTTAGCAGATATAGCAAGAAGACTAAAGTTTAATGAATATTTAAGGATAGGAAAAGGAGAAGAATTAACTGGTGGTAGAGAAAAGGATTCTCTGCTTGCGGATTGTTGTGAAGCTGTTATAGCTGCAATATATCTTGATAGAGGTTATGAAAAAGCTAAAAAGTTTGTTATAAAGAATTTAGAGGAAAAGATAGAACTTTATAGTAACGACATTAACTACAATGATTATAAATCTAAATTACAGGAATATGTTCAGAAGGACATAAATAAAAAAATTATTTATAAGGTTGCAAACGAATTTGGGCCTGACCATAATAAAACCTTTGAAATAAATGTATACCTTGATAATACGTTATATGGAAAGGGAATTGGAAAGAGCAAGAAGGAAGCAGAGCAAAATGCTGCAAGGGAAGCATTGAAAACATTAGGAGTTGATTAACAAAATGAGACATTATATAATTCCAATTTTTGTTCCACATAAGGGGTGCCCACACGATTGTATATTCTGTAACCAAAAAAGAATTACAGGACAATATAAAGATATAGATATTGAAGATGTTTATAGAATAATTGAGGAACATTTAAAAACTATAGATAGAAATAGCTCCCATATTGAGATATCATTTTTTGGAGGAAGTTTTACAGCAATAGAAATAGAAAAACAAAGGGAATTTTTAAAGGTAGCAAAGGAGTATTTAGATAAAGGATTGGTTGATGAAATTAGACTATCAACAAGACCAGACTATATAAATAAGGAAATACTTGACAATCTAAAAAATTATGGTGTTAAAAACATAGAACTTGGTGCACAGTCAATGGATGATGAAGTATTGAAAAAACAATGTAGAGGACACAGCAGTGAAGATGTTATTAATGCTTCAAAAATGATAAAAGAATATGGTTTTAAGTTAGGACTTCAGATGATGGTTGGACTGTACGGTGATTCCTTTAAAAAGGATATTTATACCGCTAATAAATTTATAGAACTTAAACCTGACTTTGTAAGAATTTATCCAACGTTGGTGGTTAAGGATACCTATTTAGAGATATTATATAAAGAGGGTTTATATAAACCTCTAAAACTAATGGAAGCCGTTTATATCTGTAAGGAACTTTATAAGTTATTTTACAAAAACAATATTTATATAATGAAGATAGGGCTACAGGTTTCTGAGGATTTTACCTTAGGTAAGAATGTAGTAGCTGGGCCATTTCATCCTGCCTTTAGAGAACTTGTTGAATCAAGTCTATTAAATGATATGATATTATATTCAATAAATAAGTATTTTAAAGAATCAAAATCTATTGATTTAATTGTAAATCAAAGAACACTATCAAAAATATATGCTGATAAAAAAAGATTTTTTTACGACATATTAGAACAAATTTCTGATAAAAATGTCAAGGTATATCAAAGAGAACAATTAGATTTATTTGAAATATGCTTAAAAAATAATGAAAAATGTTATAAAATGTCGTTATTTGATTATATTAACTCTTCATTATAAAGAAGGAAAAACATCCTTCATATAGAATATATAAAAGAGAGTAATAATTATAGTCTATATGAAGGAGGAGTTATAAATGGAAGTATTAAAGGTATCAGCTCAATCACAACCAAAGGCTGTAGCAGGAGCTTTAGCTGCAACTTTAAGAGAAAGGGCATCAGCTGAAATACAAGCAATAGGTGCAGGTGCTGTAAATCAAGCTATAAAGGCTATTGCAATAACTAGAGGTTTTGTAGCACCAAATGGTATTGACTTAGTTGTTATACCAGCATTTTCAGAAGTTGAAATAGATGGAGAAGAAAGAACAGCAATTAAATTTATTGTTGAACCAAGATAAAAAATAGAATGCTGATTACAAGTGCCATAAACAGTAGAAGTTTTTAATACTTTTACTGTTTATGGCATTTTGTTTTTAACTTAGCTTGACACCTATTTGATTATATAATTAAAATAGATATGTTAGATTTTTTCATTGGACACCAAAATGAACGTATTTAATTATTTTTTTTACTTTAGAGAGGGTGTTTAGATTGTATTTAAAACGAATCGAAGTTAAGGGATTTAAGTCATTTGCAGATAAAATAGAATTAGATTTTAATGGTGGTATTACTGCAATTGTAGGTCCAAATGGTAGTGGTAAAAGTAACATATCTGATGCTATAAGATGGGTTTTAGGAGAACAAAGTGCAAAGACTTTAAGAGGAGCAAAAATGGAGGATGTTATTTTTGCAGGAACAGAAACAAGAAAGCCATTGGGCTGTGCAGAGGTATCTTTAACAATAGATAATTCTGATGGAATTGTTCCTATTGAATATACAGAAATAACAGTAACAAGAAGACTTTATCGTTCAGGAGAAAGTGAATATCTAATAAATAATACACCCTGCAGATTAAGGGATATTCAAGAGATTTTTATGGATACAGGTATTGGTAAAGATGGTTATTCTTTAATTGGACAAGGAAGAGTAGATGAGATTTTAAGTACACGTTCAGAGGATAGAAGAAATTTATTTGAGGAAGCAGCAGGTATAGTAAAATATAAAACAAGAAAATTAGAGGCTGAAAGAAAGCTTGAAAATACAAGACAAAATTTATTAAGAATAGATGATATAATTTCAGAATTAGAAGTACAGATTGAACCATTAAGGGAGCAATCTGAAGTTGCAAAAAAATATTTATCCTTAAAAGAAGAATTGAAGGAATTAGAAATAAACTTAATATTAAATAATTATAACGAAGCCAGAGAAAAATATAAAAAGATATCGGTAGATGTAGATGAGATAAATCAAACTAAGGAACAAGAAGAAAAAAGAAAACAAACTTTAAAGGAAGAGGTTATAACTTTAAAGGAAAACTTAGTAGAGATAGAAAAGGAATTAGAGAGGGTTTCATCAAAAAGATTAGAGTTAGAAAAAAATCAAGAAAATAAACAGGGAGAAATCAAGGTTTTAAATGAAAGATATGCAAACTTTATAAATGAAATTGAAAGATTGAAGAATGAAATAGAGAATAATAAAGAATATATTTTAGAAATAGATTCAAGTATTCAAAATTTAGGATTTGATAATAATGAAGTTTTAGATGAGATACAAGTAATTAAAACTGAAATTGATAAAATTGAGAAGGAATATAACAGTTTAAATAAAAAATACATTGAGGTAGAATCAGATGTTGATGAAAAGAAATCAAATTTACTTCAATTACTAAATGAGATATCTCAAGAAAAAAATAAAATTAATTCCTATGAAATAACCCTACAGAATTTTGATAGACGTAAAGAACAAATAAACAATATTAAGAAACAGAAGGCAGAGGATTTAGATAAAGTTAAAAGGGAAAAAGAAGTTAATGATAATAATTATAATAATTTAAATGACAGAAAAAATAATAAGATTGATTTGTTTAATTCTGTTGTTCAACAGATTAATTTTTTAGAACAGGAAGGCAAGAGATTACAATCAGAAAAAAATAATCTTATCTCAGATATAAGGTCAAAAGAGGCAAGATGTAATGCACTTGTTTCTATGGAAAATGAATTAGAGGGATTTAACAAAGCAACAAAATATATATTAACTAACTATAAAGAAAATTTTGGTGTATTAGGTGCAGTATCTGATATAATAAAAGTTCCAAAAGGATATGAAGTTGCAATTGAAATTGCACTTGGATCTGCAATTCAAAATATTGTTGTTAAAAATGAGAGTGTAGCAATACAGCTTATAGATGTCCTTAAAAAGAATAACATTGGAAGAGTTACCTTTTATCCCTTAAATACTGTTAAATATAAACCATATAATATAGACCAAAAGATAAAAGAAATGTCTGGTTATTTAGGTCTTGCAAATGAAATTGTAAGTTTTAATGAAGAATATAAAAATGTTGTTGGTAATATTTTAGGTAGGGTTATAGTTTGTGATAATTTAGAGAATGCCAAAATAATCGCAAAGGAAATGGACTATTCCTTAAGAATTGTTACATTAGATGGAGATGTAATTAATGCTGGTGGAAGTTTTACAGGCGGTAGTGTAGGTAAAACTCACGGTATTTTTTCAAGAAAAAATGAAATCGAAGAATTAAATAAGAATATAAAATCATTAAAGGAAACAGCACTAAAATATGATGAAAGTATTTCATTAAACATTGAAAAGATCAATAATTATTTAAATAAAAAGAATGAAGTAGAACAGGAAATTAAAGAGATTGAAAAGGAAATACAAATACTACTTGGAAAACAGTTATTTTATGAAAAGCAGATTGAAGATATTAATAAAAACATTAAGGATATTGAAGTAGAATTAGAACATATTAATATTGAAACTGAAAATGTTAATAAAAAGCTTGAGGAAAGAAAAGAGCAGTTAAAAGTTTTAGAGGAAAAACAAAATTCAATTCAACAATATGTTGAGAATACACAAAGGGATATAAAGGATTTACAAGTTAAAAAGGATGTTTTATATAAAGAACTAACTGATAAAAGAATAATTTATGCAGAAAAAAATAAAATTTTAGAGGGTATAAGTGAGAGAAGAAAACAGTTAGAAAAGGAAAAAAATAATTATGAAAATAGAATTAAAAATTATGAATTAGAAATAGAAAATCTAAATAAAAAGATAGAACAAACTAAAGAAAATATAAGAAAAAATCTAATAGAGTTACAGAAGTATGCAGAAGATATAATAAAAGTAAAAGAAGAGTATTATTCTTTTGAAGGAAAGAAAAAGGAAATTACGGATATAATACAATCTAAGGAAAAGGAAATAGTATCTGTAGAAGAAAATATTTCTACTATTATAAATTCTGTTCATAAACTTGATATTATGAAAAATAGGCTTGAAAATGAGATTGAGGTATTAACAAATAAGCTTTGGGAAGAATATGAATTGTCAATTCCACAGGCTGTAAAGTATAAAAAGGATATTAAAAATGTTACTGAAATATCTAAAAGAGTAAATGAACTTAAGAGCAATATAAGATTGCTTGGAGATGTAAATGTTAATTCAATTGAAGAGTATAAAAGAGTTGTTGAGAGATATTCCTTCTTAAAACAACAAAGGGAAGACTTGATCAATGCTGAAAAATCATTGGTTGGTATAATAAATGAAATGGTTCAAAAGATGACAGAACAATTTAAATATAATTTTAGAATTATAAGAGAAAACTTTAATTTAACCTTCAAGGAATTGTTTGGTGGAGGTTACGCAGATTTAAGACTGGATGGAGATGATGTACTAAATTCTGGAATAGAAATTATAGTTCAACCTCCAGGAAAAAAGCTTCAAACACTATCACTACTATCTGGTGGAGAAAGAGGGCTTGCTGCAATTGCACTTATATTTGCAATATTAAAAATGAAGCCTACGCCCTTCTGTGTTCTTGATGAAATAGAAGCTGCATTAGATGATGCTAATGTTAATAGGTTTGCTGAATTCTTAAAGGACTATTCAACAAGAACACAATTTATTATAATAACTCATAGAAAGGGTTCTATGGCAGCTGCTGATACTCTTTATGGTGTTACAATGGAAGAAAAGGGAGTATCAAAGGTTGTTTCATTAAAGCTAGAGGGAGGAAAATAATATGTCATGGTTTGAAAAGTTAAAACAAGGGCTTACAAAGACAAGAAATGTTATAAATGATAAGGTAGATGCTTTATTGTCCTTTACAAAGACAATAGATGAGGAATTGTATGAAGAATTAGAGGAGATATTAATAACATCTGATGTTGGTGTAAATACTACAACAAAGATAATAGAGATGCTAAGAAAAAAGGTTAAGGAAAATCGTGTAGATGATCCTTCAAAGGTGAAAGAACTTTTAAAGGAGATAATTGCTGATATTTTAGACAATGAGAAGCAATCTGTTGTTCCAAAATCAACTCCTGCTGTTTATATAGTTGTTGGTGTTAATGGAGTTGGTAAAACAACTTCAATTGGTAAAATGTCTCATTATTTAAAACAAAAAGGTTATAAAGTTATGCTGGCAGCAGCAGATACATTTAGAGCAGCTGCTATTGACCAGCTTGAGGTATGGGCAAAAAGAAGTGGTGTTGATATTATAAAGCATCAAGAGGGTGCTGATCCAGCAGCAGTTGTGTTTGATGCTATTCAAGCGGCAAAGGCCAGAGGAGTAGATATATTAATATGTGATACTGCTGGTAGACTTCATAACAAGAAGAACTTGATGGAAGAATTAAGAAAAATAAATAGAATCGTTGAAAGAGAATATGAAAATGCCTATAAAAAAACATTCCTTGTACTTGATGCTACAACTGGCCAAAATGCATTAAATCAAGCTAAAGAGTTTATGAACGTTGCAAATGTTAATGGATTGATTCTAACGAAATTAGATGGAACAGCAAAGGGTGGAGTTGTAATTTCAATTGCAAATGAACTAAATATTCCTGTTTCAATGATAGGAGTTGGAGAGGGAATTGAGGATCTACAGGAGTTTGATCCAAAAGAATTTGCAGATGCTTTATTTTGATGTTAAGTAAAAATACTTGACACATTCAATATATTTTGTTATTATCATTTAGGGATGTGCTGATATGGATAGATTGAGTTATGTTATTCTCTTGTTAGATTTTTATAGAAATCTGTTAACTGAAAAACAGAGAGATATAATGTCAAGACATTTTGAAGAGGATATGTCGCTTGCAGAGATTGCTGAAGAGTATGGTATTTCAAGGCAGGCAGTACATGATATAATAAAAAGAAGTGAAAAGGCATTATTAGACTATGAAGAAGAGTTAGGTTTAGTTGACAGGTTTTTAAAACAGAAACAGGAGCTTATTAAAATAAAAAATCTATTAAGTAAATATCAAGAATATGATGACATAAAAAAATCGTTGGATATATTAAATAAGCTTTTAGATATTTGATTAGGAGGTCATCTTATGGCTTTTGAAGGGCTTACGTCTAAGCTTCAAGAAACATTTAAAAAATTAAGGGGTAAGGGTAAATTAACTGAAAAGGACGTAAAGGATGCAATGCGTGAAGTTAAATTAGCCCTTCTTGAAGCTGATGTTAATTATAAAGTTGTTAAGGATTTTGTTAATAGTGTTTCTGAAAGGGCTGTTGGAGAAGAGGTAATGGAGAGCCTTACTCCTGCACAGCAGGTTATTAAAATAGTTAATGAAGAATTAATTAAATTAATGGGAAGCACAGAAAGTAAACTAAAACCAGCCAATAATCCACCTACAATAATTATGTTGGTTGGTCTTCAGGGTGCAGGTAAAACTACAATGGCCGCAAAACTTGCACTTCATTTAAAAAAGCATAATAAAAAGCCGCTTCTTGTGGCTGCAGACGTATATAGACCAGCTGCTATAAAGCAGCTACAGATATTGGGTAACCAAATTGATATACCAGTTTTCAGCTTGGGTGATAAGGTAAATCCAGTGGATATTGCTAAAGCTGGTATAGAAAATGCAAAAAAGTTAGAAAGGGATTATGTTATTATAGATACTGCTGGGCGTCTTCATATAGATGAAGAGCTTATGCAGGAACTTAAAAATATAAAATCCGAAGTTAAACCTAATGAAATTCTATTAGTTGTAGATGCAATGACAGGACAGGATGCTGTTAACGTTGCTGAACACTTTAATAATAATCTTGAGCTAACTGGTGTAATACTAACCAAGTTAGATGGTGACACCAGAGGTGGAGCTGCTATATCAGTAAAGGCAGTTACAAATACACCAATAAAGTTTGTAGGTACTGGTGAAAAATTAAATGATTTTGAAGTATTCCATCCAGATAGAATGGCCTCAAGAATCCTTGGAATGGGAGATATATTGAGTCTAATAGAAAAAGCTCAAGAGGCTATTGATGAAAAGAAGGCTGCAGAGCTTGAAAAGAAAATATTAAGCCAAGAATTCACACTTGAAGATTTTCTTGATCAGATGCAGCAGATGAAAAAGATGGGACCATTGAAGGATTTGGTTAAGATGATTCCTGGTGTAGATGCATCAAAGTTAGGTGATATGGAAGTTAATGAAAAGGAACTACTACATGCTGAAGCAATTATTAAATCTATGACAAAAGAAGAGAGAAGAAATCCTTCAATAATAAATGCAAGTAGAAAAAAGAGAATAGCAAAAGGTTCAGGAACTTCAATTCAAGAAGTTAATAAGCTATTAAATGGGTTTGAACAGGCAAGAAAGATGATGAAGCAATTTGGAGATATGCAAAAAAACATGAAAAAAGGGAAATTTAAATTTCCTTTCTTTAAATAAATTATGACAACGTGTATTGTAAGGAGGTGAAAATTATGGCAGTAAAGATAAGATTAAGAAGAATGGGTGCTAAGAAGGCTCCTTTCTACAGAATAGTTGTTGCTGATTCAAGATCACCAAGAGATGGTAGATTCATTGAAGAAATAGGATACTACAATCCAATTGCTGAGCCAGCTGATATAAAGATTGATGTTGAAAATGCAAAGAAGTGGTTAGCAAATGGAGCTCAACCATCAGATACAGTTAAGCTTCTATTTAAAAAAGCTGGTGTTATAGAATAATGGAGGTGGATTACCATGAAGGAATTGGTTGAGGTAATCGCCAAGTCACTTGTTGACAATCCTGATGAAGTTCAGGTAAAAGAAATATCTGGTGAGCAATCAGTTATAATTGAATTAAAGGTTGCTCCAGAGGATATGGGTAAGGTTATTGGTAAGCAAGGAAGAATTGCAAAGGCTATAAGAACTGTTGTTAAAGCCGCTGCAATTAAAGAAAATAAAAGAGTAATAGTTGAAATAATATAATAAAAAGAGTTAGGATTACCTAACTCTTTTTAACATAAAAGGGTGGTAATATTATGAAAAATTATTTAAAGGTTGGTCAGATAATAAATACCCACGGAGTTAAGGGAGAAGTTAAGGTTTATCCTCTAACTGATGATGTTAAAAGATTTAATAAGTTAAAGTTTGTATTTTTAAAGGATAAGGATACATATAATAAGATTAATGTTGAGGGAGTAAAGTACTTTAAAAATTTAGTAATTTTAAAATTAGAAGGCATAGATAATATGACAGAGGCGGAAAAATATAAAAGAGTATATATATATGTAGATAGAGAAAATGCAGTTAAATTAGAAGAAGATGCTTATTTTATTGCTGATTTGATTGGACTTGACGTTTATACTTTAGATGGAGAGTATTTAGGAAAAATAACAGATGTTTTTAGTACAGGTAGTAACGATGTATATGAAATTAAAAATGAGGATAATAGTTTGCTTATACCTGCAATAAAGGATGTTGTTAAGGAAGTTGATTTAGATAATTCAATTATGAAAATTAATTTATTAGAGGGGTTAAGATGAAATTTGATGTATTAACTCTATTTCCTGAGATGTTTGAAGCATTAAACCATAGTATATTAAAAAAGGCACAAGATAGTGGTATAATAGAAATTAATACCATAAATATAAGAGATTTTTCAAATAATAAGCATAGGAAAGTTGATGATTACCCCTATGGTGGTGGTGCAGGTATGGTTATGCAGGCAGAACCAATATATAATGCATTTGACCATATTATAGATAGATATGGTAAAAAGCCCTATACTATAATGATGTCGCCAAGGGGTAAAAGATTTGAACAAAGTGATGCTAAAAGGTTTCTTCAAAAAGAACATGTTGTAATTTTATGTGGTCACTATGAAGGAATTGATGAAAGAGTTTTAAGCATTGTAGATGAAGAAATTTCAATAGGAGATTTTGTTTTAACAGGTGGAGAAATTGCCAGTATGGCGATAATTGATTGTATAAGTAGGTTAGTACCGGGTGTTTTACCTAAAGAAGAAAGTTATCAAGATGAGTCCTTTTATGATGGTTTGTTAGAGTATCCACAGTATACAAGGCCAGAAGTTTTTAGAGGTATGAGAGTGCCAGAGGTATTGCTATCTGGTCATCACGAGAACATTAGAAGATGGAGAAAATATCAATCATTGAAAATAACCTATGAGAGAAGACCTGATTTGTTAAATAAAAAGAAATTAACCAAAGAAGAACAGGATATGTTAGATGAAATAATAAAGTCAAAAGAAGAATAAAGAGTTAAAAATATGAAAAATATTGTTGATATATTTTACTTTATATGATATAATTATCGTTGTGTAAAAAACGGGCGTTCCTCTGCAAAGGCACGAACGTCTATGAATAAAGGGAGGTAAAGGACATGGATATCATTAGAGCTATTGAAGCAGAACAATTAAGAAGTGATATTCCAAACTTTGGACCTGGAGATACTGTAAAGGTTCATGTAAAGGTTAAGGAAGGAAACAGAGAAAGAATCCAGGTTTTTGAAGGAATCGTTTTAAAGAGACAAAATGGTGGTGTTAGAGAAACATTCACAGTAAGAAAGATTGCTTACGGTGTTGGTGTTGAAAGAACATTCCCAGTTCACTCACCAATGATTGACAAGATCGAAGTTGTAAGAAGAGGTAAGGTAAGAAGAGCTAAGCTTTACTACCTAAGAAAGAGAGTAGGTAAGGCTGCTACAAAGGTTAAGGAAATTATGGACTAATGGGGCTGAATATCAGTCCCATTTTACTTTTATAGAATGTTTTTATATAATTACAAAAGGAGGGGATATAATGAATATTCAGTGGTACCCAGGGCATATGGTGAAAACCAAAAGGCAGATAGAAGAGAGTTTAAAAATAATTGATGTTGTTATAGAACTTTTAGATGCAAGGATACCAATAAGCAGTAAAAATCCTGATATAGATGAATTAATTAAAAATAAACCAAAGGTAGTGTTGCTAAATAAGTGTACTTTGGCTGATGAAAAAGTAACAAAGGAATGGATTAGATATTTTAAAGATAAGGGAATATATGCTTTAGACATAGACTCAGTTTCTGGTAAAAATATATCAAGGGTATATCCAGTTTTAAAGGAGGCAGTTAAGGATAAATTTGAAAGAAAGGCTGCAAAGGGCATTGTAGGAAGACCAATACGTGCTCTCGTTGTAGGTATACCTAATGTAGGTAAATCTTCCTTTATAAATAAAATATCAAATAAATCAAGTGCGAAAACAGGAGATTTACCTGGAGTTACAAGGTCTAAGCAGTGGATTAAAGTTAATAAGGAATTTGAGTTATTAGATACCCCAGGCATATTGTGGCCTAAATTTGAGGATGAAATGGTTGCACTGCATTTAGCCTATACAAAATCTATAAAGGAAGAAATTATTGATATAGAAGAATTGTCATTAAAATTTATTGAAGAGATGAAGCAAAAGTTTCCAAAGTACATAGCAGAAAGGTATAAAATAGATATTGAAGGATCAGCAATAGATGTATTGAAGGAAATAGGTAAAAAAAGGGGTTGCATTGTGTCTGGTGGTGAAATTGATACGTTGCGTGCTGCAAATATTCTTTTTGAGGATTATAGATCTGGTAAATTAGGAAAAATTACATTGGAGTTGCCAACATATGAAGAAGAGGTGCAAAATGAAGGTTAAGGAGTTAGAGGAATTAATAAAAAATTCATCCTATGAAGAGTTTTTAAATCTAAAGGCTTCCTATTTTGATGAAGATAAGAAATCAATTGTTAATCTATTTCAAAAATATGAAAATAAGTTTAAGAAAAATCAAAAACTATTAGAAGAATATCGAAAAAGACTAATCTATGAAAATGATTTGTTAAAAAAAGGATATAGGTTTATTGCAGGCGTTGATGAAGTAGGTAGAGGACCGCTGGCAGGTCCAGTATATGCAGCAGCTGTCATTTTAGATTTAAGTAATCCTATATATGATATAAAGGATTCAAAAAAATTATCTGATATAAAAAGAAAGGAAATATCAGAAAAAATAAGAGCAAGCTGTATATCATATTCAATAGCCTCTGCGACAGAAAAAGAGATTGATGAATTAAACATATTATGTGCAACAAAGCTTGCTATGAAAAGAGCAATAGAGGGACTTAGTATTAAACCAGATTTTATATTGATAGATGCTGTAAAACTTGATTTAGATATTGATTCATCATCATTAGTAAAGGGAGATGATCTATCTGTATCTATTGGTGCTGCATCTATTATTGCTAAGGTTGAAAGGGACGAATTTATGGATAAAATTGCATTAAAATATCCCTTCTATTCATTTGATAAGAATAAAGGATATGGCACTAAGGAACATATTGAGGCTATAAAAAAGTATGGACCTTGCGAAATACATAGAAGAAGCTTTTTAAAGAATATTATTTAGGGTGATGTTATGAATAATAGGGTATTGGGTAATTTAGGGGAAGAGGCTGCGAAGATTTTTTTAATTAAAAATGGATATAGAGTAGTTGAAACAAACTATAAAAATAATTTTGGAGAAATAGATATAGTTGCTATTGAAAAAGACTGTATTTCATTTATAGAGGTCAAAACTCGAAGTTCTGTAAAGTATGGGCTACCTTGTGAAGCAGTAAATTATAAAAAAATTGAAAAGATAAAAAAGGTCGCATTAGGATATCTAAATGAAAATAGATTTAAAAGATATAATATAAGATTTGATGTAGTTGAAGTATATTTAGATAAAGACAGAAATACAGTTAAACAAATAAATTTAATAAAAGATGCCTTCTAAAAACCGTGAATTTTATTATTCACGGTTTTTGTTTTATAAGATATTTATGATTAAATTTTATTAAATAAGGATATAATTTACAATAAATTGTATTTTTAAGGGGAGGATTTTATGATAAGTAGAATAAATTCAATTTTTTTAATGGGTTTAGATGGATATGTTTTAGATATAGAAGTTGATATACAAAATGGACTTCCTACCTTTAATATGGTTGGGCTACCGGATGCAGTTATTAAAGAGTCTAAAGAAAGAGTAAGAAGTGCAATTAAAAATTCTGGCCTTGAATTTCCTAAGGGTAAGGTATTGGTTAATTTTGCACCAGCATCTATAAAAAAAGAAGGGAATCATCTTGATCTGCCAATAGCAATTTCAATTTTAAAGGCTTGTGGCTTGATTCGTGGTGATATAGAAAAAGACATTTTTGTAGGAGAACTTGCATTAAATGGTGAACTTCGTAGAGTAAGAGGTCTCCTTCCTATGATAATAGAAGCAAGGTCAAAGGGATTTAAAAGGGTATTTATTCCTATTGATAATATCAATGAAGTTAAGATGATAGATGGAATAGATATTTATACTATAAACAGCTTGAGAGAAGTTATAGATTATTTAAATGGAGATATTCAGTTAGAAAGGGTTGAAACAATAAAATATGATATTACAAAGGTAAAACATGGGGTTGACTTTAATGAAGTTAAGGGGCATAGTTTTGCTAAAAGGGCTGTTGAAATAGCTGCATCTGGGTTTCACAATATATTAATGTATGGTCCCCCAGGCTCAGGAAAAACTATGATAGCACAAAGGATACCCACTGTTTTGCCATATCTAACGTATGAAGAAAGTTTAGAAGTATCAAAGGTATACAGTATAGTTGGAGCTTTGAAGGAAGAAAGCATGATTTTTTATCCACCTTTTAGAAGTCCACATGTTAATGTATCAACTAATTCTTTGATAGGAGGAGGAACGGTTCCAATTCCTGGTGAAGTTTCTTTGGCTCATAATGGTGTTTTATTTTTAGATGAATTTACTGAATTTAAAAGAGATGCACTTGAGGCTTTAAGACAGCCTCTTGAGGATGGAACAGTTACAGTATCAAGAGTTAAAGCAAAATATACTTTTCCAGCAAAGTTCATGCTTGTTGCAGCTATGAATCCTTGCCCTTGTGGTTATTATGGTTCAGATATTAAAGAATGTAAGTGTACAGAGGTACAGATAAAAAATTATTTATCAAAGGTATCTGGTCCTATTTTAGATAGAATAGATATACATATTGAACTTTCACCTGTTAAATTTGAAGAATTACAAGATAACAGGGATGATATAAGTTCTTATGAGATATTAAAAAAGGTTATAATGGCAAGAGAAATACAGGCAAAAAGATTTAAAAACGAAGGAATTTTATATAATTCAAATATGAAATCAAAACATATAAAAAAATATTGTAGGTTAGATAAGGATGCAGAAAAATTACTGGAAGATGCATATAAAAGATTTAATATGACAACCAGGTCCTATGCAAAAATACTAAAAATATCACGAACAATTGCTGATTTAGAAGATAGTGAAAATATAAAATCAAATCATATAGCAGAGGCACTACAATATAGAAAATTAGATGGTACTCTATTTAAATAGGTGATATATATGAGTTTAGAATATAATTTGTGGTTTTTTATGTTAAAGATTAATAGAAGAATAAAGAGAGAGATTTTAAATCTTAATATTACACCAGAAGAAATATTTAATAAAAACTTTGAAGATTTAGTACATATGGGTATTGATATGATTACGTCTGAATATATAATTAAAAATAAAAATTTAAAGCAGATTGAAGACTTAGTAAAACAGATGGACAAGAAAAATTTTAAATTTACTTTTATAACAGATGAAGTATATCCATCTTCTTTAAAGACCATAGAAGATGCTCCCATAGGTTTATTTTACATAGGAAATATTATGTTACCTGAGAAGTTGTTAGCTATTGTTGGATCCAGAAGGGCAACTAATTATGGAAAAACAGTTGCATATAAAGTTAGCTTAGAACTATCAAAATACAATATAGGAATAGTTAGTGGTATGGCAAGAGGAATAGATACAGAAGCACATAATGGAGCTATAGATTTTAATGGATTTACTATTGCTGTTTTAGGTTCAGGTTTTAATAATATTTATCCAAAGGAAAATATAAAGTTAATGAATAAAATAGTCCAAAATGGTTGTGTTTTTACGGAATATTTACCTGATATTAAGCCCTATAGTTTTAATTTTCCAGAAAGAAATAGAATTATAAGTGGTTTATCTAATGCTGTTTTGGTGGTAGAAGCAGGGATAAACAGTGGTTCAATGATAACAGTCAATTATGCTTTAGAACAGGGTAGAGATGTCTATGCAGTTCCAGGTGATATATATAAAGAACAAAGTAAGGGTTGTAATAAATTAATTAAGGAAGGTGCGAAATTAATAGATTCAGCTGATGATATACTCGAAGAATTTGGTATAAGAAACAGTATGCAGAAATATAATATAGAATTAGATGAGTACGAAAAGAATATAATAAATTATATTAATGAAGGAAATTTAACCTTTGAGCAGATAAAGTTAAGGTGTAAATATGAGACGAGTTTTTTGTTGTCAAAATTAACTATTCTTGAATGTAAAGGAATAATTAAAAGGCTCTATGGTGGAAATTATGTTATTATAAAATCTTGATTTTATAAAATTTTCTGTTATAATACAGTTATTGCTAAATAGTTACTGGAGGTGTTAGAATGGCTCAATCCCTTGTAATAGTTGAGTCACCTGCAAAGGCAAAAACGATAGGGAAATTCTTAGGAAAAGGATATAAAATTGCAGCTTCTATGGGACATGTTAGAGATTTACCTAAAAGTCAATTAGGTGTTGATATAGATAATAATTACGAACCCAAATACATAACAATAAGAGGTAAGGGTAAACTTATTGACGAGTTAAAAAAGGAAGCAAAAAAATGTCAAAAGGTTTATCTTGCAACAGACCCAGATAGGGAAGGAGAGGCTATATCATGGCACCTTGCTACCATTCTGGGCCTTAATTTTAACGATGAGTGTAGAATAGAATTCCATGAAATAACCAAGAAAGCATTAAACGAAGCTATTAAAAATCCGCGTAAAATAAATATGAATTTAGTTAATGCACAACAGGCAAGAAGAGTTTTAGATAGATTAGTTGGTTATGAAATTAGCCCTATTTTATGGAAAAAGGTTAAATGGGGTCTTTCAGCAGGTAGAGTACAATCAGTAGCAGTAAAACTAATATGCGAAAGGGAACAGGAAATAAATAGTTTTATACCTGAAGAATATTGGTCTATAACTGCAAAGCTAAAGAATAAAAACAAGCAGTTTGAAGCTAAATTTTATGGTAGAGATAACGAAAAAATAGAACTAAAAAATAAAGAACAAGTTGATGAAATATTAAAAGATTTAAAAGAAGCTCAATACAAAGTTATAAATGTTAAAAGGCAAGAAAAGAAAAAAAGTCCTCTTCCACCTTTTACAACAAGCTCATTACAACAAGAGGCTTTCAAAAAGCTAAATTTTACAACTAAAAAGACTATGTCAATAGCACAACAGTTATATGAAGGTATAGATGTAAAAGGGGAAGGAACAGTAGGTCTTATTACTTATATGAGAACAGATTCGGTAAGAGTATCGGATGAAGCTCAAAAGGAGGCAAAGGATTACATACTTAATAATTATGGAAAAGAATATGTTCCTCAAGCTACAAAGAACTACAAAACTAAAGGAAATATTCAGGATGCCCATGAGGCAATAAGACCTACTTCTGTTAACAGACATCCAGATAATATAAAGGATTCTTTGACTAATGATCAATATAAATTGTATAACTTAATTTGGAATAGATTTATAGCAAGTCAAATGTCTGAAGCAATATATGACACTACTTCTGTTGATATTTCAGCAGGTGATTATCAGTTTAAGGCTACAGGTAGTATCTTAAAATTTAATGGATATTTGTCTGTATATCAACAAGAGGAAGATGAGAAGGAAGCAAAATTACCAGAAATCAATACAAATGATGTATTAACTTTAATTAATTTAGATAGCAAACAACACTTTACCCAACCACCAGCAAGATATACAGAAGCGACATTAGTAAAGGTTTTAGAGGAAAAAGGTATTGGAAGACCAAGTACATATGCACCTATAATTAGTACCATACTAGAGCGTGGTTATGTTGAAAAGGAAAAGAAATATTTTGTTCCTACAGAACTTGGTATAATTGTCACAGAACTTTTAAATGAGAACTTTAAAGATATAGTTGATGTTGAATTTACAGCAGAGATGGAGAAAAAATTAGATGAAATAGAAGAAGGACAAGAAAATTGGGTTGAAGTTGTGGATTCATTTTTTAAACCATTGAAAAAACAAATTGAAATAGCAGAGCAAACAATAGAAAAAGTATCAATCGAAGAAAAGGTTGAAGTTACTGATATTAAGTGTGATAAGTGTGGAAGAAATATGGTTATTAAAAAGAGTAAGTATGGTAAATTCCTTGCTTGCCCTGGTTATCCTGAATGTAAAAATACTAAACCACTATTAGATGAACTTGATGTAAATTGTCCATTATGTGGTTCAAAGGTTGTTGTAAGAAGAAGTAAAAAAGGCAAGATATTTTACGGATGTAGTGATTTCCCAAAATGTAATTTCGTAAGCTGGGATAAACCTACAAATGAGAAATGCCCAAAATGTGGGGAAACACTTTATGAAAAGAATATTAAGGGAGATAAAAAGCTTGTATGTATAAATAAAAACTGCAAATAATAAAATCAGAAAAATTGCACAAATCTTGTTGTAAAAATTAAAAAATTTGTCGAAAATAATAAAAAATATGTTGCAATATCGTTTGCATTATGTTATAGTTATATTGCTGATGGGAAATAAACAATTCAAAAAATTTTAAAAAATGATTTTAAAAATGGCATTGGGGGTTATTAGTATGTTTAAGGCAACGACTATAGTTGCTGTTAAAAGTGATAATATGGTAGCAATTGCAGGTGATGGACAAGTAACTTTTGGAGAAAATACAATTATAAAGTCATCTGCAAATAAAATACGTAAAATATTTAATGGCAAAGTTTTAATTGGTTTTGCAGGTTCAGTAGCAGATGCCTTTACACTGGCTGAAAAATTTGAAGATAAACTTACTGAATACAATGGTAATTTAAGAAAGGCTGCTGTAGAGCTTGCGAATTTTTGGAGAAGTGATAAAGCACTTAGAAAGCTTGAAGCACTTATGATTGCAGCAGATAAAGAAACTTTATTAATTATATCTGGTGGTGGAGAAGTTATTGAACCTGATGATGATATTGCCGCTATAGGTTCAGGTGGTATGTATGCATTAGCAGCTGCAAGAGCTTTAAAACAAAATACAAAACTAACCCCAAGAGAAATAGCGTTTAAATCGCTTGAAATAGCGTCTGAGATATGCGTATATACAAATAATAACATTAATGTATTGGAGCTTTAAATTGGGGGGATTTATATGGAACAATTAACTCCGAAAAAGATAGTTGAAGAACTTGATAAATATATAATTGGACAGAATGAAGCTAAAAAAATGGTGGCAGTTGCTCTAAGAAATAGATATAGAAGGAGATTGGCATCTGATGAAATAAAAGAAGACATCATTCCAAAGAATATATTGATGATAGGTCCAACAGGTGTTGGTAAGACAGAGATAGCAAGAAGGTTGGCAAAGTTAGTTAATGCTCCTTTTGTAAAGGTAGAGGCAACGAAATTTACAGAGGTTGGTTATGTAGGAAGAGATGTAGATTCAATTATAAGAGACTTAGTTGAGAATTCAATTAGGCTTGTAAAGGAAGAGAAAATTAAAGAAGTAGAAGAAAAAGCTCTTGAAATGGCAAAGATGAGGGTAGTTGATGCTATAGCACCCTTGCCAAATAAAAAGGGAAATAAGAATCCATTTGATTATATTTTTGGGTTTCAAAATGAAAATAAAAATATGAACTATCATGAAAATGAAGAAGATATCAATTTAAAGCGTCAGCAGATAATGCATCAGCTTGAACAGGGTCTACTTGATAATATGGAAATAGATATAGAAGTTGAGGATAGTTCAGCTCTACCTTTTGAGGTGATTGCTGGAGGGAATATTAGTGATTTAAATATAAATTTTGAAGATATTTTAGGGGGAATTCTTCCTAAAAAGAAAAAATCAAAAAAAGTAAAGGTAAAGGATGCAATAAGTATATTTAAAAATGAAGAAGCAAACAAATTGTTAGATTTAGAGGAAATAAACAAGCTGGCTATAAAAAGAGTTGAAGAAGATGGAATTGTATTTATAGATGAAATAGATAAAATAGCTGGAAAAAACAATAAAAGTGGGCCTGATGTTTCAAGGGAGGGTGTTCAAAGAGATATATTACCAATTGTAGAAGGGAGCACAGTTAATACAAAGTATGGTCCTGTAAAAACTGATCATATATTATTTATAGCTGCTGGTGCTTTCCATGTATCAAAGGTATCAGATTTAATACCAGAACTTCAGGGACGTTTTCCTGTTAGAGTTAAATTAAATGATTTAACTAAAGAGGATTTTGTTAAGATATTAATGGAACCTAAAAATGCGTTAATTAAACAGTACAAGGAACTGCTTAAGGTTGAAGGAATAGAATTAATATTTACTGAAGATGGGATAGAGGAGATTGCTGAAGTTTCATATAAAATGAATATGACAAGTGAAAATATAGGTGCAAGAAGGCTTCACACTATTATTGAAAAAGTTTTATTAGATGTTTCCTTCGAGGCACCAGACTTGGAAGAAAAAATTGTAACTATTAATAGAGAATATGTAAGGCAGAGAACCGCTGAATTAATTAAGGATACATCAGAAAAAAATTATATAATTTAGAAAGGAGAATGATTATGTACAGCTTACTAGAGAAGACAAGAATGTTAAATAAAATATTACAAAAATCAGCAACAGAACCAGTAGTTTTTGGAGATATTTGCAAAACACTAAGTGAGGTTATGAACTGCAATGTTTATGTTGTAAGTAGAAAGGGAAAAATACTTGGATATCAATTAAGAGATGAATTTGAATGTGATATTGTTAAAAATACAGTAATTAGAGAACAAAAATTCCCAGAAGACTATAACAATAGTCTAATGCAGATATCAGAAACAAGACCTAATATAAGATCAAAGGGTGTTTGTGTATTTGAAAATGACGTTAACTGCCTTTTTGCAGATAAAATAACAACTATAGTTCCTATTATAGGAAATAGAGAAAGATTAGGAACACTATTAATAGCAAGATTTGGAGAAGAATTTACAGATGAAGATTTAGTTCTTGCTGAATATAGTGCAGCTATAGTTGGTATGGAAATAATAAGATCAAAGCAAGATGAAATCGAAGAAGAAGCTAGAAAGAAGGCTGTTGTTCAACTTGCTATAGGAACACTATCATATTCTGAATTAGAAGCAGTTGAACACATTTTCAACGAACTTGATGGAAATGAAGGTCTGCTTGTTGCAAGTAAAATTGCTGATAAAGTAGGTATTACAAGATCAGTTATAGTAAATGCACTTAGAAAGTTTGAAAGTGCAGGTGTAATTGAATCAAGATCACTTGGTATGAAGGGTACTCACATAAAGATATTAAATGATAAGTTACTTGATGAGTTAAAGAAGCTAAGAAGCTAATTTTTAGCTTCTTTCTTTTGTCAAAAATATGAATAATTTTTTCTTTATTTGTTAAAATAATTATTGATTATATTACAAATCTATGTTATACTATCAATCGTGAAAAAAACACACACTCTACAATTTTTAAAAGGGTGCCTGTAATAAGGCCTTTTAAAAAAATGAGTAGGGTGGAGGAATAAAACCAGGAGGTGCCTTTATGTCAGTTATTCAAATGAAGCAATTATTAGAAGCTGGTGTTCATTTTGGACATCAAACAAGAAGATGGAATCCTAAAATGTTACAGTACATCTTCACTGAAAGAAATGGTATTCACATTATTGACCTTCAAAAGACTGCAAAGAAATTAGAAGAAGCTTATGAATTCGTTAAGAATGCAGCTGCAGAAGGAAAAGAAATTATATTTGTAGGTACAAAGAAGCAAGCTCAAGATTCAGTTAAGGAAGAAGCCATCAGATGTAATATGCACTATGTAAATGAAAGATGGCTTGGTGGAATGCTTACAAACTTCAGAACAATCAAAACAAGAATAGCAAGACTAAATGAACTTCAAAAGATGGCTGAAGATGGTACATTTGATCTTCTTCCAAAAAAGGAAGTTATTAAGTTAAAGAATGAAATGGAAAAATTAGAAAAGAACCTTGGCGGAATCAAGGAATTAGCAAAGCTTCACAAGATTGATAAAGATAACACTGTTCTTTTCGTTGTTGACCCAAGAAAGGAAAAGAACGCTGTTGCAGAAGCTAGAATACTTGGTATACCAGTAGTTGGTATAGTTGATACTAACTGCGATCCAGATGATGTTGACTATGTAATACCAGGTAATGATGATGCAATAAGAGCAGTTAAGCTAATTGCATCAAAGATAGCTGACGCTGTACTTGAAGGAAGACAAGGTGAACAGTTAGCAGAATAATATTAAAAGGTAAGGGTAAAGGGTATCTTAACCCTTACCTTTAATAACATTAAGGAGGAATCGGTTATGCAAATTACAGCTAAGATGGTAAGTGAATTAAGAGAAAGAACTGGTGCAGGAATGATGGATTGTAAAAAGGCACTTGTTCAAGCAGAAGGAGATATGGAAAAAGCTATTGAGATCCTTAGAGAAAAGGGATTAGCAGCTGCTGCTAAGAAGGCAGGAAGAGTTGCAGCTGAAGGTGTTGTTGAAACTTACATAACAGAAGATGGTAAAACAGGTGCAGTTGTTGAAGTTAACTGTGAAACAGATTTCGTTGGTAAGAATGAAGATTTCGTAAATCTTGCTAAGAATCTTGCAAAGCAAGCAGCTTTTTCAAAGGCTAACACAGTTGAAGAAATATTAGAAGAGAAGTACATAGCAGATGAAAATATGACTGTTAAGGAAGCTATAACAGCGTTAATAGCTAAGCTTGGAGAAAATATGACATTTAGAAGATTCGAAAGATTCAATGTTGAAAATGGTGTTATAATGGATTACATCCACGGTGGTGGAAGAATAGCTGTTATGGTTCAAGTTGAAGGTTCAACAAATGAAGTTGCTAAGGAAGTTGCAAAGGAACTTGCACTTCAAATTGCTGCAGCAAATCCACTATACCTTGTTAAGGAAGAAGTACCTCAAGAAGTAATTGAAAAGGAAAGAGAAATATATAGACAACAAGCTCTAAACGAAGGAAAACCTGAAAAAGTTGTTGAAAAGATGGTTGAAGGTAGATTACAAAAATACTTTAAGGAAGTATGCTTAATTGAACAACTTTGGATAAGAGATCAAGACAAGACAATAAGAAAGTTTGTTGAAGAAAAGTCAAAAGAAGCAAATGCAGAACTTACAGTTAAGAAGTTCGTAAGATTTGAAAAGGGTGAAGGTATAGAAAAGAAAGAAGAAAACTTTGCTGAAGAAGTTATGAAGCAAACTAGGGCATAATTTTAAAAGAGAACACACCTGTGTTCTCTTTTTTTAAGAAGGATATTTTAGGTTTTAGTAGAATATATTAAGTTGGAGGTATTAAGATGACAGCTCCAAAATATAAAAGAGTTATGATAAAATTAAGTGGAGAAGCTCTTGCTGGTGAAAAGGGCTATGGTTTTGATTTTGATGTAATTAAAAGAATATCTGAAGAGATTAAAGATATAGTTGATATGGGCGTTGAAGTTGGTTGCGTAGTTGGTGGAGGAAACATATGGAGAGGTAGAAATGGAATAGATATGGACAGAACAACTGCCGACTACATGGGAATGCTTGCTACTTGTATAAATGCTATGGCTCTTCAGGATTCATTAGAATCTATAGGGGTTAAAACAAGAGTTCAAACAGCAATAGAAATGAGAGAAATTGCAGAACCATTTGTTAGAAGAAGAGCTGTAAGACATCTTGAAAAGGGAAGAGTTGTTATATTTGCAGCGGGAACTGGAAATCCATATTTTTCAACAGATACAGCAGCAGCACTTAGGGCTGCAGAAATAGAGGCAGAAGCTATTTTGCTTGCTAAAAAAGTTGATGGTGTGTATGATTCAGATCCTAATAAAAATAAAGATGCTAAGAAATTTGACAAATTAACTTTTATGCAGGTATTAGAAAGAGATTTAAAAGTAATGGATTCAACTGCAACATCATTATGTAAGGATAATAATATTCCAATTATAGTATTTGCACTTGATGAGCCTGGAAATATAAAAAGAGCAGTACTTGGAGAAAACATCGGTACTGTTGTAGAAAATTAATAAAGGAGGTTTTTATATGATTAAAGAAGTAATTGTTGCTTCTGAAGAAAAAATGAAAAAGTCCATTGAACTTCTTAAGAAGGAATTACAAGGATTAAAGGCAGGAAGAGCAAATGCAGCAATGCTTGACAAAATAACTGTTGATTACTATGGAACACCAACCCATGTAGCACAACTTGCTTCAATATCAATTCCTGAACCAAGAGTTTTAGTAATACAACCTTGGGATAAAAATGCATTAAAGGATATTGAAAAAGCAATACAAAAATCTGATTTAGGTATTAACCCAACAAATGATGGTCAAGTAATAAGACTTGTTATTCCAGAACTTACAGAAGAAACAAGAAAAAATCTTGTTAAGGTTGTTAAGAAGCACGGGGAAGACACTAAGGTTGCAGTTAGATCAATTAGAAGAGATGCAAATGATAGATTGAAGGCACTTAAAAAGGAAGGTAACTTCTCAGAGGACGAAATAAAGAGAACTGAAGAAGAAGTTCAAAAGATTACTGATAACTTTATAAAAGAGATTGATAAATTAGTAGAAGCAAAGGAAAAGGAGATATTAACTGTATAATATGGATGTAAAAAATTTTTTAGCCTATAAATTAGAGGATATAGAAGAATATCTAAAAAATAATAGTATAAATTATGAATTGATAGAAGTAGATAATCCTAAGGGAATTAAGATTGGTGAAGAAAAAAGGATTATCAAGATACAAGAAGAGGCCTCCATTAAAATATATTACTCATATTTTTAATTATTAAAAAAATAATAAAGTTAATAATGCCAAAGCATAAAGCTTTGGCATAAAAAATTTATTTTAATCAGGGAGGTAAAAATGTTATTTTTTAATAAGAAAAAAAAGAATGAATCTAAAAATTTTTTAGACCTGATTGATAAAAATAATATTCCAAAACATATTGCTATAATAATGGATGGTAACGGTAGATGGGCAAAACAAAGAAATTTACCAAGAACCTTTGGACATAAAGCAGGTGTAGAAACTATAAGAGAAATTGTAAAGGCATGTTCGGAAATTGGTGTAAAATACCTGACTTTATACGCCTTTTCAACAGAAAATTGGAAAAGACCAAGTGATGAAGTTAATGCTCTTATGAATTTATTGGTTGAATATTTAAGATCTGAAGTTCAGGAACTACATAAAAACAATGTTGTAGTTAATTCGATTGGTGATATCAGTAAATTACCATTAATATGTCAAGAAGAGTTAAGAAATGCTTATGAAAAAACTAAGGAAAATACTGGACTGGTTTTAAATCTTGCATTAAATTATGGTGGACGTGATGAAATAAAAAATGCAGTAGCAAAAATAGCACAACTTGTAAAGGAAAATAAATTACAAATTGAAGATATAAATGAAGAAATAATAAGTAATAATCTATATACAGCTAATATGCCAGATCCAGATTTATTAATTAGACCCAGTGGTGAATATAGATTGAGCAATTTCCTATTATGGCAAGTAGCATATACAGAGTTCTGGTATTCAAACATTTATTGGCCAGACTTTAATAGAGAGCATCTATATAAAGCTATATATGACTATCAAAATAGAGATAGAAGATTCGGTGCTATTAAATAGAGAAGGTGAAGATATGAAAACAAGAATTATTAGTGCATTAGTAGCTATTCCATTACTGCTCTTTTTTGTAATATCAGGGGGGATAACATTAAAGATTGGTATATCGTTAGTAACTGCTATAGCAGTTTATGAATATATCAATGCATTTAAAAATAAATATAAGGTTATTGCTCCTTTGTTAATTACTTTTTATTTAGTTAATCAATTTATTTTATATACATCAGATTTATCTAAATTTAATATTATTTTAATTTATGTACTGCTTTTACTTTCAATGGCTTATCCAATTTTTAATAAGCAATATTCAGTTGTATCTTCAGCATTTACGGTTGTTGGATATATTTATATAATTAGTTTTTTTAATCTTCTTGTTAAAATAAATGAGTTTAAAAATGGGAATAAATTGATATGGATGGTTTTCTTAATTGCTTGGTGTTGTGATACTTTTGCGTATTTTACTGGTATGTTTTTGGGTAAGAAAAAGTTATGTCCAGATGTTAGCCCCAAAAAAACAGTAGAAGGTTCAATTGGTGGAATATTAGGAAGTATTATTGGTTTAATTATTTGGAAGATTTTTAATAACAATATTGATATTTCATATATGCACTTAATAGTGTTAGGGATAATAGGAGCCATTGTGTCACAAATAGGTGATCTTTCAGCTTCATTAATAAAAAGACATGTTGGTATAAAGGATTATGGAAATATAATGCCTGGACATGGTGGAATTTTAGATAGATTTGATAGCATACTATATGTTATTCCTGTCGTATATTATTATATAGCAATTATTTTAGGATGATATATATGAATTTTAATATAAAGGCATTGCTTAAGATAATAATGGTAGATATATTGGTTATCATTATTCTTAAGTTATGCCTTGTTTTTTTATGGCCATTTCTTGCTGCTATTTTAATTGCATTACTTATGGAATCTTTTATAAAAAAGATAGTAAGGTTAAAAATAAATAGAAATATTGCAGTTAGTTTATCCTACATCTTTATATTTGTATTTATAGCATTTTTGACATATGTTTTTTTAAAATATATAATTAACGAAGTAAATAAAATATATTTGATTGTTTCAAGTAAAATATATAATGAACAAATAAACTATTTAATTGAAAAAATAAGTACATTAAGAAATAATGAGTTTAATTTTTTAGACAAAACTGTTGGTACAATAAATGAATTACTTAAGATTTTTATAGTATTTATAATTAGTGTAATTTTAAGCTTGGATTTCAATAAAATTTCAGAGTACATTATATTAAATATTGATAATAAATATATTACCGCTTTTATTAACTCATTTATTAAATTAACATCAATTGCAATAATTGAGCTAAAATTGGTGCTTATATCTACATTGCTTACAATAGTTGGATTTTTTGTGCTGGGGATTGAAAATGCATTAACTATAGGAGTAATTTGTGGTATACTAGATTTGTTACCTGTTTTAGGCCCTGCATTAATTATTGTACCTTGGAGTGTATTAGCTTTTATAGATAAGAAATATTTTTTATCTATAGGACTTATAAGCTTATATGCTTTATTGCAGATAATAAGAGAAATATTGCAGGTTAAAATGGTAGGAAGTTCGTTAAAAATTCATCCTGTTATTTCACTTTTTGCGTTATATGTAGGTGTTATAATCTTTAAACTATGGGGTGTTATATTTGGACCATTTATGATTATCTTTACAAAAGAACTAATTGATATAGAAAGGAGAATATTATGAAACAAATAGCTATATTAGGATCGACAGGTTCAATTGGGACTCAAGCACTTGATGTGGTACGTCATAAAAGGGATGAATTTAAGGTAGTAGCTTTATCTGCACATTCAAATATAGATAAATTAGTAGAGCAGGTTAATGAATTTAGACCTGAATATGTTGTAATAATGAATGAAAACCTCGTAAATGAATTAAAGGACAGAGTTTCAAACTTGGGTACAAAGGTACTTTTAGGAATTGATGGTTTAGAATTTATAAGCACACTACATAATGTTGATATAGTTTTAACTTCTGTAGTAGGAATGATTGGTTTAAGACCAACAATAGCAGCAATTAGGGCAGGTAAAGATATTGCACTTGCCAATAAGGAGACTTTAGTTGTTGGTGGAAGCATAATAAAGGGTGAGCTATCTAAATCAAACTCAAAAATAATTCCAGTTGATAGTGAACATAGTGCTCTATTTCAGTGTCTAAATGGTGAAAGAAAGAGTACAGTAAAGAACTTAATTTTAACAGCATCAGGAGGACCATTTAGAGGTAAGAAGAAGGAAGATTTAACTAAAGTTACTCCAGAAATGGCTCTAAAACACCCAAGATGGAATATGGGAAGAAAAATATCAATAGATTCAGCAACATTAATGAATAAAGGATTAGAGGTTATAGAAGCTCACTACTTATTTGATGTTGATTATGATAATATTAAGGTTGTTATACATCCACAAAGTATTATACACTCAATGGTTGAATATAAAGATGGCTCAATAATTGCACAGCTATCAAATACAGATATGAGACATCCAATTCAATATGCACTTGAATATCCAAATAGGACAGAGTCATTGATAGGGTACCTTGATTTAATAAAATATAATACATTAACATTCGAAGAACCTGACGTTGAAACATTTGAATGTTTAAAATTAGCCTATGAGGCTGGAAAGATTGGAGGAACTATGCCTGCAGTATGTAATATTGCAAATGAGGAAGCAGTAGAGTTGTTCCTTAATAATGAAATTAAATTTTTAGATATTCCAATTATTATTAAAGAAGCGATGAATAACTTCAAAGTAAATTACGTATTTGATTTAGATGACATTATTAATTTAGAGAAGGAAGTAAGAGAGTATGTTAGAAATTTAATAAAATAGGGTGGTGTTTTTGTATGCAAACGTTACTGGCAACAATTTTTGTTTTTGGGTTATTGATAACAAGTCATGAACTTGGTCATTTTGTAACTGCAAAGTTATCAGGAATAAAAGTTCTTGAATTTGCTATAGGTATGGGACCTAAAATACTTGGATTTAAAAAGGGAGAAACAAATTATTCTTTAAGGCTTTTCCCTATTGGTGGATATGTAAAAATGTTAGGTGAAGAGGGAGATTCTAATGACCCAAGAGCCTTTTGTAATCAGAGTCCTTGGATAAGACTTATAGTTATTGTAGCAGGAGCATTTATGAATTTTGTGATAGCTATAATATTATTCGCTATTATTGCTCTTAATGCAGGGGTTGTAAGGCCAATTATAAGTGAAGTAGAAGAGGGGTTACCTGCATATAATGCGGGAATTAAAGTAAATGATAGAATAATTGAGGTTAATAGTAAGAAGGTTAGAACTTGGGAGGATTTTATTTTAGAAATATCAGAAAACAAGGATAAACCAATAGATTTAACAATAAAAAGGGATGAAGAAATTAAAAAAATTACTGTGACTCCAGTTTATAGTAAAGACAGAGGCAAATATATAATAGGAATTGTTCCTACTTTACAAAAAGCTGGTATATTAACATCAATAGAAGAAGGTTTTAATAAAACAATTTTTACAGTAAAGCAGATGGGTTTATTTTTAGGAAGAGCTCTAAGAGGAAATATTTCATCTGAGGATGTTGGTGGACCAGTTGCAATTATAAAAATGTCTGGAGAAGCAGCAAAATATGGAATATTAAGTCTTTTATCCTTTGCTGCATTACTTAGTATTAATTTAGGAGTTTTAAATCTAATACCATTTCCAGCTTTAGATGGTGGATGGGTTATTATATTACTATTTGAAGGAATAACAAGAAAAAAGATAGATGAGAATAAGATTGGTATTGTTAATTTGATTGGATTTACTATTTTAATACTGTTTGCAATATTTATAACATATAAAGACATACTAAGGTTTAAACTATTATAAGTATAGGGTGATAAACTATGGATAGAAGAAATACAAAAAAAATAAAAGTGGGAAATATATTTGTTGGAGGGGACAGTCCTATATCTGTTCAGTCTATGACCAATACAGATACAAGAGATGTTATTAAAACTGTTGAACAGATAAAGAGACTGCAAAAAGAAGGATGTGAAATAATCAGAGTTGCTGTACCTGATTTTGAAGCAGCAGATGCTATAAAGGAAATAGTAAAGCAGATAGATATACCATTAGTTGCTGATATACACTTTGACTACAGGTTAGCGATAAAATCTGTTGAAAACGGAGCTAATGCATTAAGAATAAATCCAGGAAATATAGGAAGTGAAACAAGAATAAAAGAAGTTGTAGATGCAGCAAAATTTTATGCTGTACCTATACGAGTTGGGGTTAATTCTGGTTCGCTTGAAAAGGACATATTAGAAAAGTATAAGAGACCTTGTCCAGAAGCACTTGTGGAAAGTGCCATGAGAAATGTTGAGATACTCGAAAAATATGGATTTACTGATATAGTAATTTCTGTTAAGTCATCAAATGTAAAAGAGACGGTGGAAAGTTATAGGCTTCTATCGAAAAATACTGATTACCCTCTTCATTTAGGTGTTACAGAGGCAGGAACTATATATAGTGGAACAGTAAAATCTTCTATAGGTATAGGAGCTCTTTTATTAGATGGTATTGGAGATACTATAAGAGTTTCATTAACAGATGATCCCGTTGAAGAGATAAAACTTGGAAAAGAGATATTACAGGCTTGCGGAGTAAGACGATTTGGTGTTGAAATAATCTCATGTCCAACATGCGGAAGAACTTCAATTGATTTAATAGGTCTTGCAAAGAAAGTAGAAGAAGAACTAAAAAATATTAATAAACCTATTAAAGTTGCCGTAATGGGTTGTGTTGTTAATGGACCAGGAGAGGCAAAAGAAGCAGATATTGGCATAGCAGGAGGAATAAAAGAAGCTTTAATATTTAAAAAAGGTAAAATAATTAAGAAGGTAAGTGAAGAAAATATTATTAGTGAATTAATAGAAGAAATTAATAAACTATAAAAGTTACTAAGGGGGAATTTAAGTGAGTATTGATTGTATTATTCCTGCTTATAATGAGGAAAAAACTGTTGGGGAAGTTATTGATGTTGTTAAAAAGGTAGATTGTATTAGAAATATAATTGTAGTAAATGATGGTTCTAATGATAATACATCATTAGTTGCAAATAGTAAGGGTGTAAAGGTTATTGATAATGTTAAGAATATGGGAAAGGGTGCGGCTATTAAAATCGGTCTTGAAAATACAGATGCAGATATTATCTTATTATTAGATGCTGATTTAATAGGTCTTACACCAAGCCATATTTTTGGTTTATTAAATCCTGTTTTAAATAATGAAGCTGATATGTCTGTAGGTATATTTTCAAGTGGAAGACTTGCAACTGATTTAGCACAATTTGTTGCTCCAAACCTATCAGGGCAAAGAGCATTGAAAAGATATGTTTTAGATACAATGAATAATATGGATATTACTAAATATGGAGTTGAAGTTGCTTTAACTAAACATGTACAAAGGATGAAATATAAAGTAAAGAATGTTGAGATGAAGGATATGACACATATAATGAAGGAAGAAAAATTAGGGTTTATCAAAGGGTTTAAAGCCAGATTGAAGATGTATTACGATATATTAAAGTCTCTAAGGACATAAATAGGAGGTTTAATAATGTCCAAAGCATTAAGTGAAGTTCTGGTTGATGTAAATGGATTAAATAATAGTGAAATATTGGATAAGTTATTTATAGAGAAGGTAATTGTTGATAAAAAAACTAAAAAATATGAGGTATTTTTAAAATCATATGTTGAGACTAATCAGGATATTAAATCAAAACTTATTGATGCTTTTAGAAATAAGTTGAAGTTAGATAGTAATTTAGAACTATATATAGATTATATTAATAATGAGATAGGTTCCCAGCAAATAAATGAAGAGATTTTTAGAAACATATTGAGGGATATTTTAAAACAATATCCCTCAATATGTTCTGTTTTAACATGTAGTAAGATTAAAATAGATAATGATAATATTGATTTTAATATAGATAATGAGTTTACAGTAAATATGCTAAAAAGTAGACAAATTGATAAACTGATAAAAAAGGATTTATACAATATTTATAATAAAAATTTCAGTATACAATTCCAGTATAATGAATTGATAATAGATGATTATAATAAATTAAAATATGACGAAGACAATAAACTTATAAATCAATATATACAGGAAGTTAGAGAAAAAAGTGTACCTTTAAAGAATGAATCAGAAGGTAAAAATGTCAATAGTAATAATGATAGCCCTTATATTTATGGAAAACCTATTAAGGCTGATAATGCTAAGATAATTTCTATCACAGAAACATCTGGGATAGTAGAAATTGAGGGAGAGGTATTTAAAGTAGATATAAAAGAGACTAAAAACGGAAAATATATTATGTCATTCTTCATTACAGACTATACAAGTTCAATAACAGTTAAATTATTTCCAAAGCCTGAAAAAATTGATGAAATAAAATCACAAATCACTGAAGGAAGTTATTTAAAGGTTATTGGTGAAGCAACATACGATAATTATGCAAATGAAATAGTTATAATGGCTAAGTTTATAGATAAAAAGGAAAAAGTGGTGAGATTAGATACCTGTGAAGAAAAAAGAGTTGAGCTTCATCTTCATACACAAATGAGTGGAATGGATGGTGTAAGTTCTGCTACAAAGTTAATACAAAGAGCTAAAGATTGGGGGCATAAAGCAATAGCAATAACAGACCATGGAGTTGTTCAAGCATTTCCAGAGGCTATGGATGCAGCAAAAAAATATGGTGTAAAGGTTATTTATGGTGTAGAAGGATATCTTGTAGATGATGGTGAACCAATAGTTTATAATCCAAAGGAGTATTCTTTAGATGGTGAATTTATTGTATTTGATATAGAGACTACAGGTTTTAATCCTCAGACAGATGAAATAATAGAAATTGGAGCTGTTAAAATTAATAATTACCAAATTATAGATAGGTTCTCTGTATTAATTAATCCTGAAAGAGAAATATCGGATGAAATACAAAAACTAACAGGAATAACCAATGAAATGGTAAAAGATAAAGAGACAATTGTGGATATACTACCAAAATTTATAGAATTTATTGGAGATGGTGTTTTAGTAGCACATAATGCAAAATTCGATACAGGGTTTTTAAGAGAAAAATTTAAAAAATTTAATTTGCAATTTAATTATTCTATTTTAGATACGTTGCCATTAGCCAGGTGGTTGTTACCTGATTTAAAGAGACATAAATTAAACATTATAGCAGAACATCTAGGGATAAGTTTAGAAAATCATCATAGAGCAGTAGACGATGCTGAAGCAACAGCACATATATTTTTAAAATTTATAGATATGTTAAAGGAAAAGGATATATATAAGCTTTCAGATATAAATTTGCAATATAGTGGCAATTTTGATATTAAAAAGGCTGATACCTATCACATAGTTATATTAGTTAAGAATTATCAAGGTTTATATAATCTCTACAAATTGGTATCTATGGCACATTGCAATTATTATTTTAAAAGACCAAGAATTCCAAAAAGTCTGCTTGAACAAATGAGGGATGGACTCATAATAGGTACTGCTTGTGAAGCTGGACAATTATATAGAGCTATTCTAAATAATTTATCAGAAAGAGAAATAGAAGAAATAATAAAGTTTTATGATTATTTAGAGATACAACCTATAGGAAATAATATGTTTTTATATGAAAATGGAAAAGTTGATAGTGTAGATAAGCTTTATGAGTATAATAAAAGGATTGTAGAATTAGGTGAAAAGTATAATAAACCTGTTGTGGCAACAGGGGATGTTCATTTTTTAGATCCACATGATGAATACTTTAGAAGAATTTTGATGGCAGGTCAAGGATATGACGATGCGGATAATCAAGCGCCATTATATTTTAAAACTACAGATGAAATGCTTGAAGAATTTAAATATTTAGGCGAAGAGAAGGCTTATGAAGTTGTTGTTAAAAATCCTAACGTAATTGCAGATTTAGTTGAAGAAATAAAGCCAATACCAGATGAAACATTCCCACCTAAAATAGATGGAGCAGATGAAGAAATAAGAAAAATGACAATGGATAATGCACATAGTATTTATGGAGAAAAGCTTCCTGAAGTTGTGGAAAAACGACTTGATAAGGAGTTAAATTCGATTATAAATAATGGTTATGCAGTTCTATATTTAATTGCACATAAGCTTGTTGCAAAATCCTTAAATGATGGTTACTTAGTAGGATCTAGAGGATCTGTAGGTTCTTCCTTTGTTGCTACAATGTGCGGAATTACAGAAGTTAATCCTTTGCCACCACATTATGTTTGCCCAAATTGTAAAAATTCCGAGTTTTTCCTTGATGGAAGTGTTGGTGCTGGAGTTGACTTACCAGATAAAAATTGTCCTAATTGTAATACTAAATATAAAAAGGATGGTTTTGATATACCTTTTGAAGTGTTTTTAGGTTTTGAAGGTGATAAGGAACCAGATATAGACTTAAACTTCTCAGGGGAATATCAACCAGTTGCACATAAATATACAGAAGAGCTATTTGGAGAAGGTCACGTATTTAGAGCGGGTACTATTGGTACTATAGCTGAAAAAACCGCCTATGGTTTTGTTAAGAATTATTTAGAGGAGAGAGGAATTAGAGCAACATCTGCTGAAATGGAAAGATTAGTTAAAGGATGTACAGGTGTAAAAAGAACTACAGGTCAACACCCAGGTGGTATTATGGTAGTTCCAAGAGATAAGGAAATATATGAGTTTACACCAATACAGAAACCAGCTGACGACATTAATTCTGAGGTTACAACAACACATTTTGATTATCATTCTATAAGTGGTAGATTGTTAAAACTTGATATACTTGGTCATGACGATCCGACTGTTTTAAGAATGCTTCAAGATTTGACTGGAATAGATCCTAAAGATATTCCTTTAGATGATAAAAACGTTATAAAATTATTTACAACTACAGAACCTTTAGGAATAACAAAAGAGGATATAAACTGTGAAGTTGGAACTTTAGGTCTACCTGAATTTGGAACAAAATTTGTTAGGCAAATGCTTATTGATACACAACCTCAAAATTTTTCAGATTTAGTTAGAATATCAGGTCTATCACACGGTACAGATGTTTGGTTAAACAATGCACAAGATATAATAAGACAGGGACTTGCAACATTAAAGGAAGTTATATGTACCAGAGATGATATAATGTTATATTTAATTTATAGTGGTGTACCACCTAAAACAGCCTTCAATATAATGGAAAGAGTTAGAAAAGGTAAAGGATTAAGGGATGAAGACGTTGAAATAATGAAACAAAATAATGTACCAGATTGGTATATTCAATCGTGTAATAAAATAAAATATATGTTCCCAAAGGGACACGCTGTGGCATACGTTATGATGGCTGTTAGAATAGCATATTTTAAAGTTTATTATCCCGAGGCGTATTATGCTACTTATTTTACTGTAAGAGCTGATGACTTTGATGCCGATTTAATAGTAAAGGGCGAAAAGGCAATAATAAGTAAAATTAAGGAAATTGAAGCTTTAGGAAATTCAGCATCTCAAAAGGATAAAGGTTTGATGACTATATTAGAAATTGCTCTTGAAATGTATAAGAGAGGCTTAAAATTTATACCTGTTGATCTTTACAGGTCAGATGCAGTAAAGTTTTTAATTACTGAGGAAGGAATATTACCTCCATTTAGAGCACTTCAAGGAGTTGGAGAAAATGCAGCAAGAAATATTGTTGCAGCAAGAGAACAAGGCCCTTTTGTTTCTAAGGAGGATTTAAGAATTAGAGCAAAGGCAACAAAAACAGTAATTGAAATATTAGATACTCATGGATGTTTAAAGGGATTACCAGAAACAAATCAACTTTCCTTGTTTTAACTTGAAATAAATCTACAGTGGTGTTATAATAATATTGTGCTAAATATTTTTGACACAGAGTGGGCAAAACCCACTCTATATTTATGTTTTTTGTATATAATGAATTATTTTTTGATGTATACAAAAAATAGAAATAATAAAGGAGGGATAAGATGTTTAATAAAATCGAGAATGAGGTAGAAAAAATAGCAAAGCCTATAGTTGAAGAGTTCGGTTGTGATTTTGTTGATGTAGAGTTCTTAAAAGAAGCAGGCGAATGGTATTTAAGGGTTTACATAGACAAAGAAGAAGGAGTTACATTAGATGATTGTACGAAGATTAGTAGAAGAGTAAGTGATGAATTAGATAAAATTGATCCAATTGAATTTAGTTACTATTTTGAAGTATCATCACCTGGTGAATTAAAGATTATTGAAGAGGAAAAGGCTCTAAAAAAGGCTATTAATAAAAATGTTAAGGTAAGACTTAATGATGAAAATTATACAGCCTTATTTGGAAAATTAGTAAACTATAGTGAAAATAATATCGTTTTAAATGTAGATGGTGAAGATAAAAATATAAAATTTGATGATATTTATTTTATTAGGTTGAGTGGAAAGGGGAGATAAAAATGAATTCAGTTGAGTTAATTGAAGCTATAAAATTACTTGTTCAAGAGAAGGGAATTGATGAAGATACTATATTTAATGCCCTTGAATCTGCATTAGTGGCTGCCTATAGAAAAAATTATGGAACATCACAAAATGTAAAGGTAATTATTAATAGAGAAACTGGTGAAATACATGTTTATGCACAAAAGAAAGTTGTAGAGGATGTTTATGACAACTTGTTGGAAATAAGCTTGGAAGATGCAAGAAATATAGATGTTAGATATAATTTAGATGATGTAGTTGATATTGAAATTACTCCAAAGGATTTTTTAAGGGCAGCTGCTCAAGTAGCAAAGCAGCGTGTAATTCAAGAAATTAGAGAACAAGAAAGAAAGATTATATATGAGGAATTTGTTGAAAAGGAAAATGATATAATAACAGGTATTGTACAAAAGAAGGAAAAGGATAAAGTACTTGTGGATATTGGCAAGGTAGAAACATTATTAAATCCAAGTGAACAAATGCCAAATGATACATACAATCACGGAGACATGTTAAAATTCTACGTTGTTGAAGTTAAAAAGACTACTAAAGGACCAAATATAATAATCTCAAGAACACATCCAGGTCTTGTAAAAAGATTATTTGAACTTGAAGTTCCTGAAATATATGAAGGAATAGTTGAAATAAAAAGCATCGCGAGAGAAGCAGGTTCTAGAACAAAAATTGCTGTTTATTCAAGGGATGAGAATGTTGATCCAACAGGGGCTTGTGTTGGACCAAAGGGTGTAAGAGTACAAAATGTTGTAAATGAATTAAAGGGAGAAAAAATTGACATAGTAAAATGGAGTAAGGATCCAGCAGAATTTATTGAAAATGCTTTAAGCCCAGCAAAAGTATTAAGTGTAGAGATAATAGATGAAAAAGAAAGAATAGCAAGAGTTGTAGTTCCAGATTATCAATTATCATTAGCAATTGGTAAAGAAGGACAAAACGCAAGACTTGCAGCAAAACTTACAGGATGGAAAATAGATATTAAAAGTGAATCTCAAGCCAACATTGAATAAGGAGGAATAAAAAATGAAAGTTAAAAAGATTCCTCAAAGAATGTGTCTTGGGTGCATGCAAATGAAACCAAAAAAGGAATTAATAAGAGTAGTAAGAAACAAAGAGGGTGAAGTAAAATTAGATTTAACTGGAAAGTCACCAGGTAGAGGTGCTTATATCTGTAGAAATGTAGAATGCTTTGAAAAAGCATATAAGGCAAAAAAATTTGAAAAGGCATTAGAAGTATCAATATCTCCTGAGGTCTATGATAAGCTAAAGGAGGAATTAGAGAGTGGACAATAAATTATATAATTTTCTTGGGCTTATTCAAAGATCTGGAAACCTAACTTCTGGTGATGATGGAGTTGAATTAGATATAAAAAAGGGTAAATGCAAACTTTTAATTATATCTACTGATTCAAGTGATAATACTAAAAAGAAATTTACAAATATGGCAAAAAATTACGGTGTGCCTTATGTGATTTTTGGAGATAAAGAAAATATTGGCTACTATATAGGTAAGTCAATGAGGTCGGTTGTGTCAATTAAAGACAAAAACTTTGCAGAGGCTTTTATGAAAAAAATTGAAGAAAATATCAGTGGGGGTGACAGTATTGTCAAAGATTAGAGTTTATGAATTAGCAAAACAAATAAATAAATCTAGTAAAGAAGTAATAGAACTTTTATACAATGAGTTCGGCATAGAGGTTAAAAATCATATGAGCGTAATTGAAGGCGAAGATGCTAATATAATAAAAGAGTATCTTGAGGAACTAAACGCTAAAAAAGAAAATAAATTAAATGAACAAGAGAAAGAAACGACAAAAACAGAAGAACATAATGAAGATAACGAATTTGATGATCTAGGATTAATGGATGATAATTATACAAAGAATGAAAAAATAAGAAAAAAACCTAGAAGTGAAAAGGTGAAACAAACTCAAGTTAAGGAAAAAAATAAAAATGATGAAGAAGAAGTAGGAATAGTTGTAATACCACCAACAATAAAAGTAGGTGACTTTGCTCAAAAGATTAAGAAGCCAGCTGCAGAAATAATAAAAAAGTTGATTTTAAAGGGTGTTATGGCTTCAATAAATCACGAAATTGATTTTGAAGTTGCTGAAAAAATAGCAGAAGAATATAATATACTTCTTGAGATGGAGCAAGTTAAAGAAAAGGAAGAAGTATTAATTAATGACTTTGAGGATAGCATCGAAGATATGCTTCCAAGACCTCCTGTTGTAACAGTAATGGGACACGTTGACCATGGAAAAACCTCATTGCTTGATGCTATAAGAAATTCAAGAGTTGCTGCTCATGAAGCAGGAGGAATAACTCAGCATATAGGTGCCTATAGTGTTGATGTAAATGGACAAAAAATAGTCTTTTTAGATACACCAGGACATGAAGCTTTTACAGCAATGAGAGCAAGAGGTGCTAAGGTTACTGATATAGCTATATTAGTTGTTGCAGCTGATGACGGTGTTATGCCACAAACTGTTGAGGCTATTAACCATGCAAAAGCAGCAAATGTTCCTATAATTGTTGCTATAAATAAAATTGATAAATCAGGTGCTAATCCAGATAGAGTAAAGCAGGAACTTACAGAATATGGACTAATTGCAGAAGACTGGGGTGGAGATACTATCTGTGTTCCTGTATCAGCACATACACATCAAGGAATTGATACGTTACTTGAAATGATTTTACTTGTTGCTGAAATGCAAGAGTTAAAG